>JAQGHT010000827.1 GCA_028291565.1 Planctomycetaceae bacterium
CTGGACCTTTTTGACACTTTGGACATCGCAACCTTAGTGCTGTCCCGATTCGCTTGAAGGGTTTCATCATGACCTCCGTTCTTTCAGAATGCGTCTTTTCAAAGGACGGCTCACGACAAGGCAAACGGTAGGCCAATTGCACAGACAATCTGCAACACCTTTACCGATAGTCTCTTACGACAATCTGGCACATCAGCCAAAGGTTGTGTAAAATCACGTTATCATGAAACTTCACAATTCAAATTATGAAATTTCACAAACATGCCGCGAAAACCATTGATCAGCGGAGAATACAGTCGTCACATGTTGCTGGAGATGTCTCAGCAACATTCCACGACCGACGTTTTGAAGTCGCTGGTGAGCGGCTTGTCAGATCGGTGCGATGCGGCATTAGCCCGAGTTTGGCTGGTACGGCCTCAAAGTCGGTGCACCAACTGTCGACAACCGGAATTGTGTGCACAGCGGTCAGAGTGTCTGCAACTGGCAGCCAGCGCCGGACGATCGCTGAATGGAATCGAGTGGTCAGGCATTACGGGCCGGTTTGCGCAGGTACCATTTGGATTTGGCAAGGTGGGCCATATTGCTGAAACGCGACGTGCCGTCGAAATCAAACGGATCGATGTTCACTCACCATGGATTTCCGATCCGGAATGGGTGCAACGTGAACGAATACAAGGCCTGATTGGTCAGCCAATGCTGCATCAAGACAAGTTGTTGGGCGTGCTTGCTGTGTTCACCCGTCAGTCGCCAACTGATGATGATCTGGCCTGGTTGCGGGCGTTTGCGGACCATGCCGCGATCATGGTCGCCAATAGCCAGGCACTTGCCGAAATCCAGGAATTGCGAGGCCGGCTGGAAATTGAAAATGAATACTTGCGGAACGAAGTGAAAGCAGCGCAGGCCTTTGGTGAAATCATTGGCAGCAGCCCCGCAATTCAGAATCTCTTGAACCGCATTCGCCTGGTCGCACCGACGGATGCGACCGTGCTGATTCAGGGGGAATCCGGAACAGGGAAAGAGCTGGTCGCGCGCGCCATTCACGGACAGAGCCCAAGGTCCCCGCAGTCGTTAATCACGGTCAATTGTGCGGCAATCCCGCGCGACCTGTTTGAAAGTGAGTTTTTCGGCCATCTTCAGGGGGCGTTTTCCGGCGCAACGAAGAATCGACTCGGCCGCTTCCAATTGGCAGATGGAGGCACGCTATTACTGGACGAAGTGGGAGAAATTCCTCTTGAAATGCAGGGCAAATTGCTGCGAGTTCTCGAACAGGGGACTTTCGAACGAGTGGGAGACGAACAAACCACACACGTCGACGTACGTGTCGTCGCCGCGACGAACCGAAATCTGACAGAGGAAGTGAGCCGCGGTCGATTTCGGAAGGATCTGTATTATCGCCTGAGTGTTTTTCTGATCGAAGTCCCACCGTTGTCGGAGCGGCCTGAGGATGTGCCAATTCTCGCCCAGCACTTCCTGGGCGTCTACAGCCAGAAATACAAAGTTCGGGAACCTCGGTTGGCGCGGCGCCAGATCGAGCAACTGCAGGCGTACTCGTGGCCCGGAAATGTTCGAGAATTGCGAAATGTCCTCGAACGAGCCGTCATCACGCTGTCTTCGAAAGGAATGTCCTCGGAATTGGATTTCAGCCAGTTACTGAATACCGCTTCGAACTCAACGCTTGAGCACAAACGCAGCCCAGCGGCACCTAGACTGCTCACGCAACGAGAGTTGAATTTACTGGAACGCGACAACCTGGTTGCCGTACTCAAACACACGCAATGGAAGGTCTCAGGACCGGGTGGGGCCGCGGAATTTCTCGGCGTCAACCCCGCGACCCTGGCTTCGCGATTGAGAACGTTGAATATCTCGAGGTCGCAAGGCATCGACATCGGTGAAGCTTAGAGCGCCGCTTCAAAACGAGCGTGCTTGCCATTCCCTTCCGTGATGTCTACCCTAATTGGCTACGTCGTGAAGGATTTTTTACTGTTCGCGGCCACGAATGAGTCTTTTTCAAGACTTATCCCCGCGATCAAACGTCTCATTCTTAACCGTGCGCGGTATAGTGCGGAGAAATCTGCGTAGCTGAAATCGTCAGATTTCGGGTGGGGCAGGTCGATCGGCCCGAATTCTCACGAATTCAGCTACGCAAATCCTTCACGTCGTCGCCTTATTGGCCGAACCTGAGAACCATCCGGCTTACACCGGACGCTAGCCTGACACGTTCTGTTGAAATGCATCCCGCTATGCCCCCCTTTGAAGCTGAAGTGACCGTTGAAGAATATTTGCACGGAGTTCGCATCGACAGCTTCTTGATCAAGCATTTCCGCAACTACACGGCATGGCGAATTCAGCGGTTTGTTCGCGCCGGGGCCGCGAAACTGGATGGCGTAACCGCCGATACGGATACACGTGTTTACCGAGGGCAACGGGTTTCGATAAGATTACTCGAACCCCCCGACAAGATAATGGAACCGCAGCCACTCCCGCTGGAGATCCTCTATGAAGACCCCTGGTTGATTGTGGTGAGCAAACCCGTCGGACAGGTGGCTCACCCCTGTGGAAACTACTACGACAACACGCTGGCCAACGCATTGCAGTTCCATTTCGACACGCAGACTCGGTTACCGGGCCTGATTCGGCCCGGGATTGTGCATCGCCTGGATCGGCTCACCAGCGGCGTCACGGCGATCACTAAAGAGCATCTGGCGCATCGCAATGTTTCAATCCACTTTCAGACAGGAAAGATCAACAAGTCGTATTGGGCATTGGTTTATGGGGATCTTAAGCCAGATCGCGGCTCCGTGGATCTGCCAATCGGGGTGACTCCCGGCGGCGTGACAATTCTGATGTCAACAGCACCCGACGCCGTGGATCCTCGGCCTTCCCGCACGACATTTGAAGTTTTGGAACGATTTGGCGATTACACGCTGGTACGAGCGCAGCCGCTGACCGGCCGAATGCACCAGATCCGTCTGCATATGGCGGCGCTGGGACATCCCGTCGTCGCAGACGAATTTTATGGCCCGAATGGGCCGCCGCCGAAATTGATGCCTTTAGAGGACCCCGATGATGAGCTGCCGCCAATCGTGAATCCGAATGCGAATGAACTCATTGATCGACAGGCATTACATGCCCATACGTTACGATTCAACCACCCGATTACGGGTGAATCGCTGAGTTTTACGGCGCCGTTGCCACCCGACATGCAGCACGCTCTGGATGTTCTGCGAAGCCGTTCGAAAAGTGGACTGCGCACATTTTGAAATTGAGCTGTTTTTGACCTGCCCCTTCGGGCTACGCCGTGAGGGATTTTCGCGTGGCGAATTCTGCGTAGCTGAAATCGTGAGATTTCGGGCGGAACACATCGATCAGCCCGAATTCTCACGAATTTATAGCGGTTTAACCTTGCGTCTTCCGCATCGAGGTCAGGGTCTCGTGCCACTGCTTGCCGCTGTACTCGGTGGAAGCAGTGCAAAGACACGCTCGAAACAGCACTGCTTGAGGATTGAGTACAACCTCAAAGCAGTGGCACAGGCAAACTCAAGGTTAAACCGCTCTAGCTACGAAAATCCGTCACTGTGCAATCCGTTCAGAAAACCAGGTGCGCCAGATCTAGTGTGCAAAATTGGTCAAATAGCAATTTTGACACAAAATCGCGGAATCGTTGGACAAGTCCGACTTCTGAGTCTAACATCCCCCCATCAATCAAACTTGAATGAAAAATGCAACATGAATCAATTTTCATTCAATTTGTTTGAGATGGAAATCAATGCGACGCCGCAGGAACAGCAGGGGGTTGTTCTCGGCATGAACCGAAGGAATCGGTACTTTCTGGCACGAGTTGTCTTGAGGCAATTGGCTTCGCAACAATTCGAGATTGCTGGAGTTTCAAGGATGAAACTGAGCCTGATCCATTGCACCGAACTGCATCAAAACTTTCAATCGCATTCTTTCGCGAACGAAGTTTGCAGGACGCTCCCGCTTTGCTTTGAGCAATTTTCTTCTCTGAAGTGTATCTCTGACGGGCGTGCTTTCGCTTGTTGCTCCTGAGTGTTCCACCGGATCATCCGGCGCGTATTGTTTCGTTCGTGGCTGCGTAATGGATTCGAGCCAGGAATTGGTAGGGGTGGACAAAGTTGCGGATGTGGGTCTGCAATTCTGTTATCTTGTGAGATCAAATCAAGGAGGAGATTTTAATGAGCCAAAGCCGTAACACCAAGCCTTTGATCGGAATCAACGGAGATTTTCGCCCGACTCGCACGGACCAACCCGCCTTGAGTTGGTTCAACACGGGTTATTATGACTCGGTGACGGCTGCCGGCGGATTGCCAGTGCTCATTTCTCCCCTGGCCAGCGACGAGGATCTGGAACAATTGCTGGGCATGCTGGACGGAGTTGTGCTGGCCGGATGTGCTCAAGATTTAGACCCCATGCGTTTGGGCATGGACCGGCACCCGACGACTCGTCCGATGCCGACCCGACGTGAGGATTTTGACCGCCGCCTGTGCCGCCTGGCGGTCGAACGCCGGATGCCGATTCTGGGTATCGGCCTGGGTGCTCAGTTGCTGAACATTGTCTGTGGCGGAACGATTTACCAACATATCACCGAAGACGTGCCCAAGTCCCTGCATCATCGGGACCCAGTCGAAAACTGCTTGCGGCACATCCTGGAAATCGTTCCAGGAACGCGTGTTGACACGATCTATGGTCCTGGCGAAATTCGCGTCAATAGCCAGCATCACCAGGCAGTGGATCAAGTCGCGAGTCCGTTCATAGTATCCGCCCGCTCACCAGATGGCGTGGTTGAAGCGTTCGAAGCCAAGGATGAGAACTGGTTCTGCCTGGGTGTTCAGTGGCATCCGGAAAATGAGTCTGCATCCGCGCTCGACATGCAGGTCTTCGAGCAGTTCATTCTGGGAGCCAAGCGAGCCACGGCGACGGAACCGGTGATTCTGCCGATGCGCAAGAGTGCCTAGCCAGAACGAGAACAGCCTGTGTGGTTCGATGCGAAACGTCGAACCACACAGCTGCCGCAGCACTCAGGTAGTCACGGCGCCGCGTGACGCTGCCAGGCCGCGTTTGACCAGGGCGGCGTCGATTCTTGCGAGCTGTCCAGGAGTCAGTGACCAGCCCATGCCGCCAGCGTTGTCCTGAATCTGCGCAGGACGTTTGGCCCCGCAAAGTGCCGATGTGATGCCGGGCCGGTTAATTGTCCAGTTGATTACTAACTGAGCCAGCGACTTGCCAGACTCGGCGGCAATCGGGCGCAGGGCGTCCAGGAAATCGTGATTCTGTTCCCACTCGGCGCCCTGGAACATGGGATACTTCTTTCGCCCGTCTTGTTCAGCGAAAACATGACTGCGCGACAACTTCCCCGCCAGCAGCCCCTTCATGAGCGGCCAATAGCAAATCACGGCCACTTGATTCTCGACGCACCAGGGGAGTGAACCGGTTTCAATTTCGCGCTGCAACATATTGTAATGAGGCTGATAGGCAGACAGCGGACAGACAGCAGCAAATTCCTGCAGTTGTGCAGCACTGACGTTGGAGACACCAATGCTGCGCGTCTTGCCGGATTCCAGAAGTTCTCGCAATGCACCAGCGGATTCGGCCAGCGGGATTTGCGGATCCGGAGCGTGCAGATAGAGCAGGTCGACATAGTCCGTCCGCAGTCGCCGCAGGCTCTCCTCGCATTCACGTTTCAAAGTTGCGGGTGAACCGTCTCGGGCTTGTTTCCACTGTTCATAATGAATGCCACATTTCGTCGCGATGACGATTTCGTGCCGGTGCGGACCGAGAACCCGCGCGATCATCCGCTCGCTCTCGCCCTCAAAGCCGTAGCAGTAAGCGGTATCGAAGAAGTTGATTCCCGAATCAAATGCCATCTGCAATGTTG
>JAQGHT010000851.1 GCA_028291565.1 Planctomycetaceae bacterium
CCCTAGCGAATGCACGATGTTGGTGTTTTGTGTTTGGTGTTTTGTGTTATCGATCAGAACTACAAAACACCAAACACGAAACACCAAACACTGCGGGGGATCAGCGAAAAGTGTCCACAAATCAGTATCATTTGTTCCACATGTCCTACGACAAGAGACTTTCTTATGAACCTTCACCGTCGAACTTTTCTTCGCTCCGCTGGCGTGGCGATGGCGCTGCCTCTCTTCGACGCGCTGGTTCCTAAACAAGCCCGTGCCACTACGGCTGGTAGCGTTCCTCGCCGCATGGTGTGCATCAATACTCCGCTCGGCGTGCATCCACCGTTTTTCTTCCCCGAAAAAGCGGGACGGGATTATAAGCTGTCGCCATACCTGGAGTGCCTGAAGGACTTTCGCGAGGACTTCACGGTAATCTCCGGACTGTCCCACCCGGACATTGGTCCCAGCCATGATTCCAACCAAAGTTTTTTGACAGCTGCTCCACATCCTGAACATCGGGCCGGATTTAAAAACAGCATTTCGCTGGACCAGTTCGCGGCCGAGCACATCTATGGCGAGACGCGGTTCCCCACGCTGACTTTGTCGTGTGAAGGTTACGGTCTTTCCTGGACCAAGAGCGGTGCGCCTGTGCCGACTGAAAACTGGGCATCGGGCGTTTTCTCGAAGCTGTTTCTAGAAGGTCGACCCGATGAAATCGAGGCCCAGGCCCGCCGGTTGGCCGACGGACAAAGCGTCCTCGATGCGGTCCGTGGGCAAGCCAAAAAGATGGAGCATGTCCTGGGGGTGGGCGACCGCGAAAAACTCGACGAGTACTTTACGAGCATCCGCGAACTGGAGCGGAGGCTGGCGCAGGCCGAAGCTTGGTCGAAGAAACCCAAGCCCAAGGTCGATGTTAAACCAATTGTTGACGTCCAGAACAGCACTGACGTCGTCGGCAAGACTCGGTTGTGGTTTGATCTGATCCACTTGGCCCTTCAGACCGACTCATCGCGGCTGGTAACGCTGCAGCTTTTGGGCACCAGCGGCGTGCCACCAATTCAGGGGGTGAGCCAGGGCCATCATGATCTGTCGCACCACGGCCAGGATCCAGCCAAGATCGCCCAACTCAAGATTCTGGAACTCGAAAAGATGAAGACCCTGCGCAACTTCCTGGCAAAGCTGCGGGAAACGCAGGAGGGGGGGGAAAGCTTGCTCAACCGGACGATGGTCTTCTTCAGTAGCAACCTGGGCGACGCCGGCAAGCACAGCGTCAAAAACATGCCGGTCCTGTTGGCCGGAGGCGGTTTCAAGCACGGCCAGTATCTGGCCTTTGACGAAGACAACCACCCGCCGCTGTGCAATCTGTTCGTAAGCATGCTGCAGCGGATGAACATCGACGTCGACAAATTCGGTTCCAGCACTGGCACGCTCACGGGCTTGCAGGCCTCCGGTTGACGTACATGTCAGGCTTCCAGATGTCGAGCGAGAACAGCTCATTCAAGTTGCAGCCGACGAAAATTTCCTGGAATCTCATTTGTATTTCAGGATTCTCAAGAAACCACCATTCTTTTTTCGGGGCGAATCGCCAACACCATTGCTCCGGCGGGGGCGGCGTTCCACTCTTGCAAAACCGTTACGTTGGTGTCCCGGGGACGAGGGGCGGTGACAATGTGAAAGCGTTTGTGCAGTATGGCTTAGTCGACGACTGCATCCCGAGTGACGACGTTCGCCCGAAGCACCCAGGGCTTTCCGGGGGGCGGCCATCTTCGGAGCAATTACGGCAACTGACCGCGTCGCACTGTCAGGTTTGAATTCGTAGCGTTCGTAGGAATTCGAGAACAATAGTCCATGTTTGATGCTGGGATCTCTGCCGATTTCACTTAACTATGGCAAGATTGGAATCGCTCCTGATTTCATGTCTCATTTGTTCGACGTTGCCGGCCCGGTCGGCGGCGTGGGCAGTGATTTTTTCGGCGAGGGGAAATTCGATGGACCAGTCGGCGACGCCCGCACGGTTGGACGAGATTTTGGCTGCCTGACCGTTTACGGTGACGGAGACGATGTCGCCGTTGTCGTGCGTGATGCCGGTGACGACGAGTTTGTCGCCCTGACAAACTACCGCGGTGATGACGGTCGCCGGTGGCAGGTCGTCGACGGGTTGCAGCAGTTCAGGCCACTTGACGTTCGTGACTTCGGCGACGACCGATTCGTCGCCAGTGAGCGGCGGTTCGTTGCGGTACTTGTTGCCGTCGTTCACGAGATTCTTCGCCGCCGTGCTGATAATCTTCGCGTGGCGGCCAGGGCCGTAGTAGTCGTGGATGTAATACGGCACGCCCCCTTCGACGTATTGATCGACCCGCGCACTGCCACCGCGGTTGAATACGGCCCGGCGGCCGTCGGCGTTCGACCAAACGACGTTGCGGAAATGGTTTTCAGCCCGACCGGTCAAATTGTTGTCGGTCATGTGCACGATCGGGTGCCGTTGGTCGCCACGAACATCATCGACCTGCAATCCGTCGACCGTGATCTGACCGTTCTGGGCACTGGCGTCGTCCATCCCCCGATTGAACGGCTCGCCGCCAGCAATCGACAGATGTACGTTTCGATAGACTTGGTTGTCGAATGCCGGGCGATACACGCCGTAAGCCACACGGTGTATCCGCAAGCCGTCTATCAGCATCGACGGGCTGTGCGGACGGAATGCGTAATGGGCTTCCCAAATCGTGAGATTGCGAATGATATGGGGATGGCGGGCGTCGGGTCCGGTCCAATCGACGGACTTGATTGTGTTGAGCATCTTTTCGTCGCGGATCGAATCATCGACTTGCTGATCGCCATTGCAAGCGACGACCATACCTGCGAGACCTTCGGAGTGCGACTCGTTGTCTTCGAAGCGCCAGATCGGAATCGTGCGGACGTCGACCTGCTGCGTCTTGCCGTCCGGCATGGTCACCGGCAGCGTGCTACTAAAAGACTTCGAGTGCTGCATGTCGTAGCGGTAGCCGTAAATGTCGTTTTCGACTGCCACGTTGCGGACGAGCGTATTGCGGCCGTTGGCCCACCAAAAGGCCGACCCTTCGTTGCCGTCGAACGGCAGGACCTGTTTCGGAAGCCTCTTTCCTTGATACGATTGCACGCCGAGATTGCGGTCGAGCAAGTTGTACACTTCTGTGCCATCTTCCATGAAGTAACCGTGGCCGACGCTGCGGAAGCCGACGCAATCGCGAACGACGAGATACTCGGTGCCGTGGATCGTGATCCAACGATTGTGCGAATCGACCACCGAGACGCCGAGCACCTGACTACCGCGCATCGTATTACCAACGAGATGAAAGTGGATCGCGTATCGGCCGAGCACGTTTTCCTTGCCGAGATGTGCGAAGCGGGCGTAGCTCAGGCCGCCCTGGCTATAGGCGTGATACATAGTATGCCCGCGGACGCCGGCTGGATCGGCACTTTCGACGATCACGTTCCTCGAAAGGTTGGCGACTTCGCTGCGAAACTCTCCCGTGCCGTAATGTTCGTTCTTCAACGGCGCGTCGAGCGTGAGCGTCGTGTCGTCGATCTTCGTGATCCGCCGCGTTTCGGTGCCCAGGCTTTCACCGTCGCGATAATTCTTATTGCGGCCGACCTTCTTCGAACCGGTGACGATCACTTCGTCGCCGACTCGCCAGCCGGTGACCGATTCGGCAAGCGTGACTTCCTCAGCGCCGGGAGCAACCGCCGCACCGAGCTTGACCCAGGTACGGTTCATCGGCGCGCCGTGCAGTTCCATGCGGCCCGAGCAGCAAACCAGTCCGGGTGCGTCGTCCTTGTTCATCCCTTCGATATAGTGCAGACGAATGCGGGCAGCGAACTTCGCGGGAATCGGGCTCGCGAGCGTGCCGACTTCGAGCGTCGGCAGCGTGCCCTTTTGCGGGGTGAGCGGTTTGCCGACGTCGTTCACGCCACTGACGTCGCACGAGAAGCCGCTTTCGCTGCACTCGTCGCTGTTTTGTACCTTGAGTAGTCCGACGTTCAATTCCGTGTTCCGGTCGCGTGCAAACGTGAGCGAACCGACGACTTGCACCATGCGAATCACGGCTTTGTCGGCGACGTCGTACACGACGTTCGTACCGCGGGCTACAAGGACCCGCTCGCCCGCTTTCGGCACTCGCGGCGGGGTCCAGGTCTTCGGGTCCGACCAGTTGCCGTCCCGTGTGCTGCGGAGATCGGGGTCGACGTGTTGATGCTGGACATGTCCAGCATCGGCCGACGGCGCGGCCCCCGGCGCCTCAGAAGTGACAGCAAACAGGCGTAGCGACAACGTCAGCGCGGCCAACATGTGCAACGAACGTGGCATGCGAGCTCCTATGGTGGGCAAGTGGCGAGCCGGACGGATTGCCGGGGAGGCAATCCCTGGAAGCAATCCTGAGCTGAGTCCGTTATGGTAAGCGGAGAGGCGTTGCCTGTCCACCAAGGGTACTGTAGGATGTGAACGTCTTCGAGTATCACCCCTGTCCAAACTCCTCGTTGACGATGACCGTGAATTTGTTTTCCGCGGTGTTCGATTCGTTTCACCCACACTCGGTCATTGTCTTCCAATGCCGGGTTCTCCAACATCGCGCCGACGATACGGCGTGGCCTTTCCGATCTCTTTCATTTCTTCCCGCTGATGCACCAGAGATGTTTGAACGTCCGAATGAAGATCTCATTATTGGAAATTGCCAATGACGAATTAGTCGATTCGCTCGACCCTAAAGCGTTAATGGCCAGCAGCTCGTATCGGGGATTCGCGGCAAAAACTAGCGTTTCGCCGTTGCGCATCAGCACATACAATCGGCCGTCGGCATGAACCATCGAGCCCCAGGTAGAGGCGCCGCTTCCCGGCCGCTTTTCGACTTTCCATTGCTCATCGCCAGTTTGCAGGTTGTAGCAGCGCGGCACGCCATTCTCGTCGACGATGTAAACGTGGCCGTTCACAACGACGCCGGAGCCCACCCTTTGGAAGTTCTTGGGGGGCAACCAAAGTCGGTCAGATGTAATGTCGCCCGTGCCGCCGAGCTTCACTGCGAGAGCCGAGCCGCCGTACCCCGCCATGCCTACCGCGACTCCATCGGCGTACAGCGGCGAGGCATAACAATAACTGTTCAGGCCTTGGCACTTCCAGATTTCCTTGCCGGTCTTCGGATCGAAGCCATACAGAAAGCCGGACTTGTTGTCCGGCTGTCCTTTCACGTCTTTCGAGTAGCCTAAAATGAGCTGGTCCTGCTCGTTTACCTTGGTGATGAGCGGCGTAGACCGCGAGCCATAGCTCTGATTTTGTTCCCATACCGTTTCACCCGTTTTCTTGTTCATCGCCAGCAGGACGTTTCGTCCCTTTGGATCATTCGGCCCACACCACAGGATTGCGAGATCGCCATAGAGAAGGGGCGACGACCCGTTTCCGAACGCATGCTCCCATCTCCCCAAATCGATTCGCTTCCAGAGCTCCTCCCCGTCGAGATCAAAACAGTACATCCCCGCCGATCCAAAGCTGACGACCACGCGCTGATTGGTCGAGGCACTGCGGTTGTTGTCCTAAAATGGAATATCTGGGCCTCTTGACCGAGTCATGCTCGAATGCACTCGACCTGCTATTCAAGTACAATGGGCTGAGGAAAACGAGGCCCTACCAGTCGGAATTTGGACATCAAGTGAGATCAAAATGGCACGGAAGAAGACCGCTCCCGCTATCGAGCCACTCCAGGCAATCAAATTCGATGCCACCAAAAAAGCCGAAGTGCTGGCAAAGAGTGCTGCAACAACTGCGGGATTTGCGGCATCGGCCCTTATGGCCGCTGAGTTGATTGGCATCGAAACGAAGCGTCTCGAACACTTCACGCTTTCGCTGGACCAGCGAGAAGTCCTGTTGCACGTGCCCAGTATCTCGAAATCGATCAAGTCCAAACTGGCAAAGCCCAAGGCTTCCTTCACCGTCGCCGAAGTCGCCAGCATGACGAGTTTGTGCTGGCGGCGGTCCAACGACAACGACTGCGGGACGAGGCCGATCTTCAAAAGTTGGCCGGTGGCTTGTCCGGGGATTCGTCAGATTCGTCGCTGGCCCGGCTGGCCGACCTGCAGGAACGCCTGAGGCTGGCAAACGCCCGGTCGACCGACATCCTGACTGACCTCGACGGGCTCGCGGACGAACAGATCGACGAAACTGAGGTCGCCACAGCGCTGGCAGACTTCGACGCGGTTTGGCAGGTCCTGTCCCCCAAAGAGCAGGCCCGCGTCCTACACCTGTTGATCGAACGAATCGACTACCACGGCCAGACCGGCGATGTCACGCTGACATTCCAGCCGACCGGCCTCGCATCCCTTTCCGCAATCATTGAGGATCACGCAGCATGAAACCAGCCATTCAGCACACGGTCCGGATGCACTTTGGTCGCGGGAACAAGAGCGAGAAGACGTTGCGGGCTGGGGCGAAACCGGTCGTGTCGATCGGAAGGGTACCGCGTGTCGCACGGTTGCTAGCGTTGGCGCACCGGTTCGACGAGTTGGTAGAAGAAGGCGTGGCGACGGACTACGCGGATCTGGCGCGACTGGGGCATGTCACGTGGGCGCGGGTGACGCAGATTATTAATTTGTTGACGCTCGCACCCGACATTCAAGAGAAAATCCTGTACTGGCCACCAGTGACTGAAGGGAAGGACCCGATCTCGGAGAGGGGATTGAGAGATGTGGTAGCGGAGTTGGAGTGGCGAAAGCAGCGAACTTTGTACGATTTGCTGCTTCGGTCGATGTGCCCGATCTGTAGAAGCCTGGCTTCAAACGGGACACTGAAATACGACGCGTTCCCGTCCCATTGCCGACCAAGCGGTCCGATAATGATAGTGCCGATCGTTTGGTCCATGTACGGCCTACCAGTGACCACTCAGCTTGAACAAGATAGACGACGGCAGGAACCAAGATTGCTCCGGACAATGTGATGCGATTTTCAAGCCAGTAGCTTGGCCGCTTGTTCACAATGCAAATGACTTGCTGGAAGTAGGCCGGAGAGAATTGTCATGCTGCCTGAACCAGTTGGATTGCATTGGGTATTCAGCCTGCCAGATCGGCCAGAAAAAGTTCTATAGGGCATCTGTTGTCGCGATTTGCTTATCTCCAATGGCTGCCGCTGGCGAGAGTCATTTTGCCTGGCCACAATTCATCGGACCGCAGCTCATTTACGAGGTTTAATACGATCTCGCGGCATCCACTCGTCCCGTGCGGCCGACATGTTATCGAAGCGAACGAGGTGCAAACCGTAGTAGGTTTTCAAGACGGAAGCCGCGTGCCATTTATCGTCTTCTTCCGATTTAGCATCGATTTTGGCTCCGACGACGAACTCCTGCGGCTTATACGGACGTGTACGCTTGGGGTCGACCCACTCCTTTTCATCGTAGTCATTGTAAGCGACTCGATACTGGCCGTCCTTCACGGCGATGACCTCGGCCGTGAACCACTCGCCGTCTTGATGAATCTGCAGGTGTTTACCCAAGGCGGGGTCGGCGAGGGGCCTGGCTTCGCCGATGCGAGTTTTAGGGTCGAAGCCATCAGAGAAATAGTACTGCGATTTTTGTTGTTCTATGAACGCCATTTCGCGTTCGATGTACCGGCCCAATTCGCCAAATTCCAATTGGCCGTCGCCGTTCAGATCGGTGCGACCGTCGCCTTTCAAACCACGGATCAGACAGCGAGTATATGTCCAATCGCCGGTGGAACCATTATGAGCGGAAACCGATGTCAAACAGCCATATTTCATACGACCATCGCGTTTTTTGACTTCTCCGATCATCCCGCCCGAGCAGCAACAGTCGGCCGTAAGCCAAACGCGTGAACCGCGAAAATGTTGTTCGATCTTGTCGAGCATCTGGCTCATATATAAAAACGAATCCTGGCGATCATCAGTGGCGTCATAGTTCACAAAGTAGTATCGGCTATAATTCTTGGTAACATCGCGGCTGCCGTGACCGTTAAAATAGAAGAACAAAGTGTCTTCTTTCTGGGTTTTTCGCATCAACTCGACGAAGGAGTGGTGAATATTAGCAAGTGTTCCTTCTTTGTCTTTCAGAAAAACGATTTGCTGTTTGGGAACACCACGGCCTTCCAGCGCGGCGATCAAGTCACTGTCAAGACGACCTTTTTTGGGCATATTGGCCGCGCGATCGTATTTCCATTCTGTGCTGGAAATCGCAAACACCCACGTCCGCGTTGGATTCCATGACGGCGGAGTTGCATCATCTGCACACGCGGAATGACCGGCAATCCATAACGCCATCATCAAGAACAACATACTAAAATAATTGAACTTCGAGGCCATGATTTGACCTTTCTCGAAATGCCGCTGTATTCCCACTCCGGAGGCGCGAACGTCCAAGCTTAGTAGCGCCTGGTTTGGCGTGGTTTCCGCCTCCATTACTGCTATTGCAACCAAAACTTATGCTCGTAACTGTACGCCACAGCGCGACAACTCCATTGGCGATTGAGACGACGTAGCCAACGCAATGTCACGGAACAGAGTTGCGGTGGTCGCAAGCTAACCGCGTCAAT
Source organism: Planctomycetaceae bacterium (assembly GCA_028291565.1). GTDB lineage: Bacteria > Planctomycetota > Planctomycetia > Planctomycetales > Planctomycetaceae > JAKFVC01. The sequence goes on from JAQGHT010000851.1 coordinate 8,539, forward strand.
CGGATTCCACCCCAGCGTCAGTAGCCGACAGAAGCTATTCCTGCCGTCTTCGTCCGTGGCCGTACAACCGGTACTTGGCTTCACCACGGTCGACGCTCCGATCCGACACACCGACGCTATTTTCAGGTATACCAGTTCCATCGGAAGATTACACGCGTCGCACGGTTGCTGGCGCTGGCGCACCGTTTCGACGAGTTGGTACGAACGGGCGTAGCGGGCGACAATGCGGACTTGGCGCGACTGGTCCAAGTCACGCGGGCGCGGGTCTAGTAGATTACGAACTTGTTGACGCTCGCGCCGGATATCCAAGAACAGATCTTGTTCTGGCCGGCGGCGACGGAAGAGTAGGATCTGATTTCGGAACGGGGGATAAAGTCTGTCGTGACGGAGTTGGTGTGGAGCCAGTAGCGGGCGTTGTGGGACGCCTTTACCCCAATTCGCAACAACTGAACGCTCTGCTTCGAAGTCGTGGCATCTCCGTCGAGGGATCGTTATTTGACGTGCCGCCCTGCCACCAATTTCGAGTCCTCAATCTGGCGAGTTTACTGGATATTTCCCATCCAGACGTTGCGGACTTTGCCGGTGAATCTTTGATTTTACGAGTCGTGTGTGGGCGCCAACCGGCATTCATCAAGACGGTTGATCAATTTCGCTGTTTCGGCCACTTCGGGATACATCCGCTGGAGAACGGGACTCGGGACAGCCCGGAGAATTTTGCCCAACGCCTGTGCGTACCTGGCCGCATCAGTCGCGGAAATGAAAATTCCCGCCTCATTTTGTGCGGACCGAAGCGTGTCCGTCTTCATCGAGTCCGGAGTCTCAGTTGACACGGGGGGCGACATGTTTATCCGTCTTCATTATTCACAACACTGAACGCACGAAACTATCTTCTATCGAAATTGGCACTCTATTGGGAATGTCACGACCGGTTTTGTGAGAATCACCTCACAACTCTGAGGGCTTAAGCCGCACCTGATGCAGATTGACGATTTTTCTGACAGCGTCCGTCAGGGAATTCGCTATTTTGCCGCGCTCTAGGTTTCAAGAATCGTCCGGCGGGATGGACGCACAGAGAAAACCAAGAGCCGAGTGATTTCTCAGCCGGCTCATGGCCCAAATCCGCACGAGATGCAGGATCCCCAGCCGTTGTCATGTTTCTCGAGGAGAACGGATTGAGCGAGGCGCTCCTGCCACCGTCGGCAGCATGGGCACCCAAACATGCATTACACCAATGGCCTGTTGTCATTTGGGCTCGCTCGCCCCAGACTCGGCAATGCTTGACTGTTGAGCCCAACGGCAAAGCAAGTGGCACAATTGCCGGGAGTTTCGAGATTCAACAGTGCCACCCTACCCGAATCGGTCAACGGCGTAGAGTCGCGTCGAAGTCGCTCAAGTAGCGCAACAGATGCACTCTTTCAATTTCGAGATTGAGACTGGCTTCACGAGATATTGCTTCACTATTGGCAATTTGCGGTGGTGTTCCCGTCCATCAAAGCGGCTGAGAATGATAATTGGGACGCACGGAACCTCCAAACCAATGCTGATCATGTTCAAGAGGCGGTTGCTCCATCCGTCTGGCAGGTCTAATTCCATGACAAGAACAACCGGCATGAACTGTCTCAGCAACTCTGCGGTCTTTGGACCGGTATTCGCCGTCGCGATAACAAACCCATGCTGAGTAAGCATTTGACCAACGATCAGCAACAACTCTTGGTCGGGATCAGCGAGGAGCACGCGCGTATTCATATTTTGTACAGACCGCCCCTTATGCAAACGATTGGCCATCGTCAGATCGGTAGTATCTTGTTCTGAAGCCATCGCAAGTCATGAAATGTGGCATTCGTGAGAGAGCAAGTCGTGAAAGACAAGCCAGTGATCGTAGTCACGCGGCCTTATCGTCAAGCGGGCGAGGACCGGTTAGCAAAAGCAAGTCGTGTGCCTTCGCTCGTGAAAAGTTCGGAATGACCGGAAACTGTCTGTTTTGATGAGTTTTCGGTGTGGGTGGCGAGATTTTCAGCAGTTTCCTGCGCTCAAATGAACCGCACAAAGTGTGCGGAGTTGGCACAACTTGCCAGGAACGGAGGCCCGGAGGTCGGCGGCGGCGGCTCCGACCGTACCCGCGCCCGCATGACGCAGGTAATGAACTTGTTCGGATTGGCACCGGATATTCAAGAGAAGATTCTGTGCTGGCCCGCGGTGACGAGTGGGAAGGATCCCATTTCGGAACGGGGAATACGGGCGGTGGTGGCCGAGTTGGAGTGGGGAGAAAGCGACATCTATTCAATTCGCGACTTCGATCGATGTCACACACGTCCGCTCCTGGCGTGATGATGCGACCCTCGGGAAACGGCAGAGTTCGATTGACACATCCGCGTTAGGCTGCCTACACTGGGAACATTTGGGCCGATGTTCAGCCCATCACCTCTCATCCTTTTTTCCAAACGAAGGGAGTGGGGCCATGAGGCGCCTTCTCATCAGTGCGGCGGTCATTTCTGCCCTTTTGCTTTTCAGTGACTACGCCGAGGCCAAGAAATGCGGCAAAATGCGGAGACGCTGTTACCCGCCGGTATGTTGTCAGCTGACGACGAGCTCGCAGCTTTTCGGTACGACGACGACGAGTTGCTTCGTTCAGATTGACCATCTGACAGTAGATCAAGGCAGTATGGAAATACCCGCGGACCGTTTGAGTGTGCCTGGCGGGAATCCTCTCCATGTCTACATAAACTCGAATGTCAGGGGCGTCCTGCAGGGTGAGTTTTACCAAACTGTAAACGGCACGGAAGTTCAAGGAACAAGGATGCGATTTAATCCACCTATCGTGCCCACGCCGGGTCAGTTCCGTTTCACTTTGAGTACGTTTCAAATTCTCACAAACTATAAGTTCCATTTTGCGGACAATCTTGCGCAGCCAACGTGCCAGGACCAATGGGATGTTGTGACCGTACATCCTTAAAGTAAACTGTAGTGTCAAGTCCGGTGGCCGAAGTAATTACGGCTGGCCATGCGCGTTGATGGTCGGAATCCGTAAACTTGAATGTTTGCTTTTCTTCACCTTCTGCACTAATTCGATTTTCTAGGCGCGGATACGGGAAAGGTCTGGTCGGATACACAACAGTTCTTCACGAAGACGCGACTTTTCCCGCCAAATATACACGTGGGACGTACCCCATATCGCACGGTTGTAGCCCTGGCGCACCGGTTTGACCAGTTGGTACAAACGGGCGTGGGAACGGATTATGCAGATTTGGCGAGACTGGGGCACGTTACGCGGGCACGGGTCTCCCCGAACACAACCCTCTTACGGAAACTCTCTTTGATCGGTAAAGAGATATTTGCGCCGCACCCTGGATTTCATGCGGTGCAAGACGGTTCACAATGCATTGCTGTGACGGCGATTCTCCCTTCGGAATTCTTTTCCTGGAATTCATCACAAATCCTCTCCAACAGCGCTGGATGTCATTCCGCACCCGAGGTAACTGTGTCACGCATGGTTGGTCGGACAGGCAAACGCGAAGCGCAGGCGAAGGTCGCCCGCACGCGAGAGCCAGCGACGAATTGGATGACGATGA
>JAQGHT010000861.1 GCA_028291565.1 Planctomycetaceae bacterium
CCGATGGCCTTTTTCAGCTCCAGAATTCCTGCGGAGGGCGTGTAATGGGTATGACCAGCACGCATGGCGGCGATTGCCGCTTCTTGAATGTGCTCGGGAGTGTTGAAATCGGGCTCGCCGAGCGTGAAGTCATAAACATTGATGCCCTGCGTTTTCAACGCTTTGGCCTTAGCGGCAGCGGCAAGAGTGGCGGACGGCTTCAACGTTTGGACGGCTGGAGACAAGCGCATGATAAAACAGTTTTCAACGTTCGAAACAAGGATTTCTCTGTCGCGGACTCGCCCGCTGCACAGCCACGAAACGGATGCACCAGAATCGCGTCGCGTCAGGCAGTCCACAACTGACATCAACCGGAAACACTCGGTTGTGGTGAATTTCTTGATAACCGAGTTCCAGACTTTCGTGCAGAACTCGTGGTTCGCGGCAAAACCGAGAATCCGGTAGCTATTTTGGAATTGGCGGAGACATCGTCAAGTGAACACCGGCGTCAGGTGGTTCAAAGTTCATTTTTTGCCGAATTTGGGCAGAAAATCAACTTGATGCTGTTCGCGGCCGCGAATGAGTCCGTTTCAATGCTTGTCCCCGCGATCAAATGTCTCATTCTTAACTGTGCGCGGTATAAACCACCACGTCCTTGATCCGTGACACGCTTTTGACCGATCTCGCTTGCGTTATTTTGAACTTCGCGCGAATATGGAGAGGGAACTCTCTGAATCTGTCATCAACGACCGCCCGTAAAATCTCGACCAGAATATTGTCTGAAAGCGATTCCTATGGCACCGCGGGATCCCCGGTCCGCAGACGATCCGTCCCGCCCGGCGTCGAAAACCACGACGCCCAGTGCCACCACACCTGCGAAATCGACCAAAGAGCCTCAAGCTGCCCCGATCAAAAAGAAGCGACCGTTCTTTTTTCCCGGGCCAGCATCTGAATCAGCCACGGCTGCGAAATCTGCGGCCACCGTGAAGATCTTGATTCAGGCGGATCCGCTCGATCCACTGGCTTCGAAATCCTGGTTGGAACGAATCAAAAAGGAATTGGCGGAAGGAGTATCCGGGCTCTCAGTCAGCATCGCATTACACCTTGTCGTATTTTTCCTGTTAGGTTTGATGGTCTTCACGACTTCAGAAGGCCTGGAAGAGCATTCTGGATTCATTGCTACCTGGATCTCGCAAAAGGAGCTGGCTGAAGAGCAACGCAAACTCGCCCTGGCCAAGCAGCCGGTCGAAATTGCGGCCATTGCTGTGGATGCCTTCAAGCCGCCGCCGAAGGAAGATAAAACCGCTTCGGAAAAGGCACCCGTCACCGATTCGGTCGAAGCTCAGGAGCAGAAGTTTTCGACCGGAAAAGCCGCGAAAGTGGATCAGGCGCTGGCCGGTAGGACTGAGAATCAAAAACTGAATCTCCTGAAGCTGTTTGGTGGAACGAAACAGTCCGAAGACGCGGTGGGGCGGGGGCTCGGCTGGCTGGTTCGGCAACAACAGTCGGATGGTCGCTGGGAACTCCATCGAGGTTACGACAATCCCGGCAGTGAACTGTTGCGGACCGATACGGGTGCGACTTCTCTCGCACTTTTGTGTTTCTTGGGCGCCGGCTATACACACCAGGACGGCAAGTACAAGGAAGTCGTTCGCAAAGGATTGAACTGGCTGATGAAAGTCCAGAAGTCGGATGGCAATCTTCACGACTTCCAGGAACTCGGGCGGCAGACGGCATTTTATGCACACGGACAAGGGACGATCGCTTTGTGCGAAGCGTATGCAATGACCCGTGATTCCTCGTTGCAGGAGCCCATCCGGAAAGCATTGAAGTTCATCTACGATTCGCAGAATGAACACGGTGGCTGGCAATACCAGCCCGGCGCAGTTGGCGACTTGTCCGTGACTGGCTGGCAGGTGATGGCTCTTCAGAGTGCCCGCATGGCAGGTTTCGATGTCCCCGAGGACGTGCTGGCCCGCATTACATTGTTTTTGAATTCTGTCAGTAGCAATAAAGGCCGCCGGTATCGCTACAAAGCGGCCGATCCAGAGTCCCTTTTTTCTCCAGCGATGACAGCTGAAGGTTTATTGTGCCGGCAATATCTCGGCTGGAAAAAGGACCATCCAGCGCTGCAAGAAGGAGTTCAATGGCTCCTCGAAGAACAGAATCTTCCGCGCTGGACCGAAGGCCGGCGAAATGTGTACTTCTGGTACTATGCGACTCAAGTGATGCATCACATGGAGGGCGAAGTCTGGGAGACCTGGAATAAGGCTCTTCGTGACCAGATTACATCCGCCCAGGTCAAGTCGGGCAAGATGGGTGGAAGCTGGCACCCCAGCAAGCCGAAGGGTGACAACCACGAGTATGGCGAAGCAGGCGGACGGCTATACATAACTTGCTTGTCGATCTTGACCCTTGAAGTCTACTACCGGCACATGCCCCTGTATCGCAACGACGAGGCGGAAAAGCCGGCGGCTGAGTGATAGATAATTCGAGCAACCCCGTCAGAGTGTCACCTTCAGGCGTCAGTCAGCCCCACAGTCCAGCAACAAAAAAACACTCCCAACCGTATGACCGGCTGGGAGTGTTTTGATTTTCGATCAAACAGGCCAATTCTAATTGTCTTGGATCCCTGTCTGATTTTACACGCGAAGTCGCATCACGCCGCAGCGCGGGACGACGCGATTTTCACAAATTACTTCTTGGCGGCGGTGACCTTGAAACCCTTGTCGAACGCCTTGTCACCGAACACGAGATCAATCTGCTCGTCGCCGGTGGCCTTCTCGGCCTTGGCTTGGCACTTCTCACAGCAGAAGCAAACGTCGGCGTCGCCAACCTTGATCTTGGTGTCCTTGTTCAAGTCATTGCCCGTGAAGGGGCACTTCTTCTCTTCAGCCTGGCCGGTCACGACCAATTGCATGTTGGCACGCGAAGCGAACTTGGCGGTGTCCTTCTTGAATGCTTCAGGGCAACCACCGCAGCAGAAGTAGACCTTCGCGCCACGGTATTCAACTGACTTGTCTTCCTTCGCAGCCTTGGTCTTGGCAACTGGGCACATGCATTTGAATTCCTTCTTGGTCTCTTCGGCAACCACGAATGAAGCGACAAATGCGAACAAGGTCAAGGACGCGACTAATGAAACGCGACGAAACATGTGACAACTCCCTGGAACAAAATTAGAAACTGAATTGTGAACGTGGCCGAAAATCACTTCTCGGAAAACCAAGTCACGTTGAGTCATTCGATAACTCAAAACCAACAGATTGTTTGCCGCAAATCAGCCTGAGCGAGAGCGGCTTCACTTTGAGTGTTCTGCAAGAAACAGGAAATTCCTGGATCAAACCGGTAAAACGATCGGGACACCGAAGGTTGGCACGCGATCAAGCTGAAAACAGCACTGTGAAAAAGTGACCTGGACCGTCATCGAAATATCGATGGAGGCCAAGAACTCACTGCCTGACTGAGAAAGTCAGTTAGATCACCCAACGGCAAAGCTGGGCGTAATCGAGTCGCAGATTCAATCCTGGACTGATGGAATCGGTCCAACGTCGGGCCAACAGGTCCGTGGGACGAGTCGCGATACCGGAATCTGCCGTCGAGAGCGCGGCAAGAAACTTCAATTCAACTTGCCGGAAGACCAGGCGCTCAACGCGCGGCGTCTGAATCGTGGACCGGCAGCAGCACTTGTGTGAGTCTCTGAGGCCGGAAACCCGTTCCGATGTTTCAAATTCTGAATGATTACGCTGCTGTTTCAGCTGGCAACAACTGGCAGAAGATTTTGCAGCCGCCTGACGAACCGCTAAAAGTCGTTTTTGACAACAAGGACTTAAATCTGCCTCCGAAGCGAATTGACCGTTGTAATTCGTGTCGGAGTAATTCGTGTCGGAACGGGATTCATCTAATTCAGCGGCCTGCGAATCGGCGGCTTGAGCCTGATTTCGAGAGCAACAACACGAGCGCAACCAACCTTGCGGTGTTACGGTCAGTAACACAAGCAATACGGCAATGCAGCGTCGTAGATGGCCGTTTCGAAACATTGAGATCCGCAGGAGTGGCCTATGAAGTGTGGTCTAAAGTCAAACGTCGCCATTATATCGGCGAGACCGGAGCCGCGCCAAGAGCCAAACCCGATTCGCAATCTTGGCGTCGGGCAAAAGTTACTGGCACAATCAGCCGGAACGCGCTCGCGTCGAGTTCCGGATTCCCCGCTGGCTATTGTTTGGGTTGCTGGTGACGCTGCTCGTAAGTTCCGAATCACGGCGTCCAATTCGAAACGGACGACCAATTTCAAATTTGGGATCAGTGACTTCAAAATAGGCAGGATAATTAGGGAGCAGAATGATGGGGAAGGAATCGGCAGGATGATGTGTGGTAGAATCATGACATCTGAAACGACGAATATTTTGATCCTCAGTAATGGTCTTCATACCGCGCACGGTTAAGAATGAGACGTTTGATCGCGAGTTCAAACCCCGCTCGCGAGTCCGAGACTCGACGTCCCTCCGTGACACAGCACAAGGAGAGGCCTTGGAGTCGGACGCACTTGCGTGCACTGCGGGCTGGTATCATGTTTTGAGGAATCAGCGATGGTGCAACAGTTTGATGCGATCGTGATCGGCGTAGGCGGTTTTGGCAGCAGCGCGCTGTATCATCTCGCGGAGCGCGGCCAGCGTGTGTTAGGGCTCGAGCAGTTTGGCGTGGCTCATGACCGTGGTAGTTCGCATGGTGAAACACGGATCATCCGCCAGGCCTATTTCGAGCACGTCAATTATGTTCCCCTCTTGCAACGAGCCTATGAGTTGTGGGATCGAATGTCGGATTTCGTCGGAAAGACCTTGTTCCATCGCTGTGGTCTGATGTTATCCGGACCTGGCGAATCTGAAGTCCTGGCAGGCACACAGCGGGCGGCGGACCAATATCATTTGAATGTTGAAGAATTGAGCCTTGCGGCGGCAGCTCAACGATTTCCGTGTTATCGCTTTCCCGACAATTTTCGAGTTCTATTCGAGCGAAATGCCGGCTTCCTGGATGTGGAAGACTGCGTCGCCGGACATATTCGTATGGCAACGGCAAAAGGAGCCGTCTTAAGGACACAGGAACGTGTTCTGAACTACGTGGTCGAAGGAGATTCCGTGCGAGTCGAAACCGATCGCGAGACATATCTCGCGGGACGGTTGATCGTCACGGCAGGCCCCTGGGCTTCGCGGATCCTTGGAGAATTGGGGGTTCCACTTCGCGTTGTTCGCAAGCCCCTGTTCTGGTTTCCCGCCGCTGAACCTCAGTTTCAACGGGCGATCGGAAATCCGACATTCTTTTTTGACTTGCCGGAAGGACAGTTTTACGGTTTTCCGGCGCTCGGATCCGATGTCATCAAAGTCGCCGAACACACGGGCGGCGATCTTGTTGCGGATCCGACGCATGTGGATCGCGAATTTCACGCCAGTGACCTGGAACGATTGGTACCGTTTCTGACCGCGCATCTTCCGCAAGTCGTTCCCAGACCGAGAAAGCACTCGGTGTGTATGTACACACTATCGCCCGATCATCACTTTGTGATTGACCGGCATCCCGAGCAGCCTCAGGTGGTGTTCGGAGCAGGATTCTCCGGTCACGGATTCAAGTTCACCACAGTGATTGGCGAAGCCTTGGCAGAGCTGGCCTTGGACGGCGTCAGCCGCCAGCCAATTGAGTTTTTAAATCTGTCGCGATTTCAGACTGAGACCGAGTAGTGAGAAAGGCACTCCGAATTCTTTGCCTTAAGGATCGGCGCATCAATAACTGTCGGAAGTTGCCTACGGCCTTTCAGGTCATCGACGGGCAAGAGTGCCCATCCTACGGCACTTATAGCTGCGGAAATCCTGACGCGGCTCTAATAGTTCGTCGAAGGCGCGGCGACGAGTCTTGGCTGACTGGCGTCTGGTGGCAGGCGCAAGATGGTTCCGACGCTCAGCTGATCATGGCCCGCCAGGCGATCTTTGTTGAGTTCGTAAATCTCATCCCACCGAGTCGACCGGCCGAGCGTTTTCTGAGAAATTCCAGACAGGGTATCGGTGGGCCCGACACGATAAGCCGGTTGATTGCCGAGCTCTAGAAAGTAGCCTGGATGCTGGGGGGCCGTGGGAGATTTGTAGGCCGCGCCGGCTGGCTTGGGAGCTGGAATCACGGGCAAGATGTCCTTGTATTCCTGCTCCAGCAACTCAATGGAAGGTGTCGCGATGCGAGTTCCAACTTTAAGGTTTTTGGGATCGGAAATCGTCTGTTCGTTGTGCTTTCGCAAGGCCTCAAAATAGCGAGGAGTTCCGTAGACCTTGCGTGAGATGCGCCAGTAGTTGTCGTTGGGACGGATTACATATTCGCCCGTATTGTTGACTAATGGGTCGGCTTGCGGATCGAAGTTACCGCGGGGCGCGGGAGGTCGACGTGTCACGTCCTCTGGCTGCAATCCGCCAAATTTGTCTTCATTAGGCGTGCGTGGCAAGCCTGCGGCGTGCTGAGCTCTTGCTGATGGTGGGCCGGAAACTCGATTTCCCGTACCCGTGCGGTGCGAAGGTGCCCGATGAGGAGTTGTTCCTGTTCCCATTTCGTCGGGCACCATTGGCACACCGGCCTGAGCCAATTCATTGGTCTCGGCCACCGGTACCTGTGTTTTCTTCTTGATATGGAGTTGTGGACCCTTTTCTTCAGTCCCCGCTGTCTGTTCCACGCTGGCGTCAAACGCGCGAGTTTCCGCGAACTCGTTCTTTTCACTGCGGGGCAGTTCTGATTGTGCCGTCTCCTGTTGCACTTCAACGGGCTCGGCTGAGCCTTCGGCATCCTCTTGAACTTGAGCGGCGGCATGAGCACGTCGTGGAGAGGTCGCGGGAGTCATTTCAAGATCGTCTTGCTCGACGGCCTTGGCCGCCCTGCGACTCGTCCGCTCCGTTTCAAATTCTGTTTTTTGTTCAGAAGAGGCGGTCCCCACTTCTTCTTTCGCTTCGGGATCACGCAATTCCTCAGTCGTTTCGGTCTCCGTCACCGCGGCTTTATTCTGGTCGTGGCCGTGATGCTTTCCCGTTCGGTGAGATGTGATTTTCACGGGCTTTTCGGCGCCCTCTTCAAACATGTCCGTCGTCAATTGCGGGGGTTCATCCTGGGCGGGAGGATCAGCGAGGTCCTCGGATTTCTTCTTTTTTTTGCTGATTTTCGCCGACTCGGTACCTGACGATTCCTCGGTTTCTTTTTCCTTCTTGCCATCCGAGGTCGATTCGGGGTCGCCTTTGTTCGCTTCCCCTTTTTCAGTGGTCGTTTGCGCGAGTTCTTCCTTGGTGCCCTTCTTTTGGAAGTTTCGGAATACGACGAAACTGAAAACGGCGACGAGCACCAGCAGTACGAATAGAATGAACTTGTTCTCTCGGCTCATACCTGTTTTTTCTGGAGCCATGCCCCAGTCAGATCCTTGAGCTTCGGCTTCTCCCGGCGGTGGTGCGGCGGCGGGACGATCGGCGGTCCGATTGAGGGCTGCGACCAGCGGCGTGTTCACAGGCGGCGGGCCGCCCGCAACTTGGCGCTGCGGGACCGCGGGTTGGACCGCTGCTCCTGCGGGGTGGCCGAGACCGGTTTGGGGGTGAGGTTGTGCCATAGCGCGGACTCCCGAAACGCATTCTTGACCTGGCGGTCTTCCAGCGAATGAAAACTGATAATGACCACAATCCCACCCGGGACCAGGCATTGGGCCAGGACACCCGACAGGGCATGTTCAAGTTGTAGTAATTCTTGATTGACGGCGATGCGCAACGCCTGGAACACGCGGGTCGCGGGATCTCGGCGGGCATGCTGGGAAATGGACGTGGGCAGTGCCGATTCAACCGCCTGGGAAAGATCCTGGGCTGTTCGAATCGGTGTGAAACCTTGGTGACTGATAATTTGCTCGGCGATCCGCTTTGCAAATGGCTCTTCTCCATAATCTTCTAATATTTGTGAAAGTTGTGCTAGATCAGTTTTTTCCAGCCATTTCCAAGCCGGTTCGCCTTGTGTGGTGTCAAATCGTAAGTCGAGTGGCCCTGATGCGTGAAAGCCGAACCCCCTGTCGTTGGCCGCAAGTTGATCCGATGACAATCCAATGTCGAGTAGGATTCGATCAACTTTGTCGACCTGCAATTCATCCAGCCGTTCCCGCATCTGGGCATAACTGGCATGCACCAGTTGGAAATTCGAATCGGTCGATTCGGTCAACTTTTTCGCAGCGAGACTCAGCATGTAGGGGTCACGATCAAATCCGATGAGCTTGCCAGTCGGGCCGATCCGCTTGAGAATTTGTGAACTGTGGCCCCCAGCTCCGACAGTGCCGTCGACAACGATCTGGCCGGGCTGAAGTTCCAGGTATTGCAGGACTTCGCGCAACAGGACAGGAACGTGAACGGCGGACGAGGCGGCGCCACGAGGTTGAAAATCATCATGAATGGGCATGGGGCAGCGAATTCCTTCAGCACGCTTGTGGTCGACATCCGCGACAGTTCAGAAACGCAATGATAGCCGGAGCGAGTCGGAAAGAGAGGCATGCCTGAGAGCACACGATGTCATGTCCTTCAGAGCGAAGGAGTTGAGAAGCGGACAATCCAGTCGCCAAAGTCGCTGGACCTTGGCGAGAATTCTGGTGGCAAATGAGTCAACAGCCCCGATCTCTGGGGGAGATTGGTGACAAAATCACCTTGTATTCGCCCCGAATTCCGCGACGTCCGCTAACCTACGGGGTCAAGCAAATGCATTCGAATCGGAGGCGTATCAGGCTCGACATCAATTCCACTCGGCATTACTCGGAATTGTTGGCAAGAAGTCGCCGCGGTGCGCGACGTCTTGGCACAAGATGTCCCAGATCGCATAGGGATCTTCGTGAAAGAGGACCTCCGTTGTGGCCGGAACAGTCAACCAGTCGCCGCGACTGATTTCGCCTTCCAATTGACCTGCCGACCAGCCCGCACAGCCAGCGAAAATCCGAAACTTCAAATGAGAGGTCCCGTCCGCCACCGCGCGTACGATCTCTTCAAAAACCGAGGCACTGTTCCCCACATAAAGCCCTGGAACGACGCTCGATTCAGTTCCATCAAAATCGGGCGAATCGTGCAGAATGAACAGCGCGGCCTTTTCCACGGGACCGCCCGTAAAGACAACCTGATCGGTATCGGGAAGCTCAAAGTGTCCCTGAAGAGCACGAGACACGGTCACAATCGAGGGCCGATTGACAATCAGGCCCATAGCGCCGCTCTTGTTGTGCTCAACCATCAATACGACGGTTTTATAGAAGTTCGGATCGCGAAGATGTTTCGCGGAAATCAGAAACTGACCGGTCAATGATTTCGGCATCGGGATTGGACTCCAATTTCCTTGACTGACAAGTGTTTCCGCCGCCAATTCGGTCGAACAGTACGACTCACTTTTAATTTATACGCGTCTTGTCAAAGTATACGCAACAACTTGGGACAAGGGGAGACCTCGAATCCCAGATGTGATTCGGA
>JAQGHT010000863.1 GCA_028291565.1 Planctomycetaceae bacterium
GCCGAATCAAGCGAATTCAATGCGTGAGCCAAAGCCATTTGGACAGCGCGATCTGCCATTCGTTGTCAACTGGAACTTCCAGGGACCACGTCCTAACTTCCTTTCGGATTGGGGGCCACGGCGACAGGATTCCGTGCTGCAGATGGATCGTGGGATGAAAGTGACACGCAAGTCAATCGCCGACGAATCGGAGATCGGCGTCGCGTTTGAATTGGCCGCCGACCTGTCTCACGATTTCGAGATTACGTTGGAGTTTTGTGACTTCAAATCAACACCAACCTGTAGTGACTGGCGAGTTCCCCGCGTTGATATCAGTGGACAGATCTTTTCTTTATCTGAACCTGACAAACGAGTCCATGTCCTGGGAATTAATCATCGTCGAGACATCGAAGGCCATTTGAAAGTCGTCGCTGTGCAGGGGGATCAGGCAGCCACTGGCGGCCTTGAGTATCGGTCTGCGGGCATCCCGGTACAGCGTGACAGCGGAAGACTTCGTCTGATCCGTCAAGGGGGCGAAATCTTCTATCAGACGTCGCCACGGGAAACGGAGCAATGGACGACAATAATTTGCAACCCTGTCGACCAGGGATCGTTCAAATCAATCGTCGTCGGTCTGCGTGCTGACGATCTGGACGGTAGTGGCGAGGCAATCCTGACCAGCGTGGCAATTCGAGCCCAGGGAATACACCCAAAATAGCGGGCTTTGGGGTCACTCTGACTACGTCAAGGCCAGAGCGGTTTCACTTTGAGTGTTCCGCTAGAAACAGTCAATTCCCAGATAAAGCCGGTAAAACGACCGGAACACCCAAGGTGAGTGCGCGATAAGAATTGGGATTGGGTCCCACTCCTTCGCACCATTTGCTCAGCCAGCACAGGCCATAGCGCTTTAACTTTGGATCTTCCGGTGACGTGCCACTGTTTAATCCCGGCGCGCGGGATTAAACAGTGGCACGGCTCATCTTCGCAAACCGGAGCACTCAAGGTCAAAACGCGGTGGCGTCCGGTTTTGGATCGAGCCCGTGTTTCCAACTGGGGGCTATCGACCGGCCCCTGATCTTTCCGCATAAAGAGGGCTAACGGCATTAGCGTGCTCCTACTGTTTAGCATCAGTGAAACACTAACCTCTTCATTTCAATCGCCCGAAGGGGCTTGTGTTTCGAGATGCGATTCCGGAGTGAAGGAAAATATGCAAATAGCAAACTACGAGCCGTCTCAACGTCGTCGCGGGAGCAACAGCAATTGTTGTGACCGCCGAGCGGGATTTTGTGCTACGGGCGAAGTCCTGCTGATTCTCGGCATTGTAGCCGCACTGATACTGGGCCTCAATCTGGCACTGACATCCCTGAGTGGTACTCCGATGGATGCCCGAAAGGTCTCCGATCGACTGATCTACGATATCTTGGTCGATGACGACGAACAATCTTTGTGGATCAATGAGTTTTCAAAAGATATCATATGACTCGACGCGACCACAGGCGAGGTGAAAATGACACTTCCAACACAGGATATTGCCGTCTCAGCCATGGCCCACAATCGCGACGGATCGCTGTCGCTCGTGTGTGCTGCCGACGGATCCGCAACTCTTTTCCGCAACGGAGAAAAGGCACAAAGGGTTGTGTTGGCGGGAACAGACCATTTCGAAGCGGCCGTTTACGACAACTGCGCGGTGGCATTGGTTGCATCGGGCGGACAGGTGCATGGAGTATCTTGGCATGGAACGGCAATGCGGAAGTTTTCACATGACAACACAGTTCGTTCTGATGTCCTAAAATTCGGCCTGAGCTCAACGTTGCGCCGGATGTATGTCGCACGACGTAATGGATACGTTTCGTTTCAAGATTTGGAGACAGACGAGTCCGCTGGAGCGACCTTAAACGTGGGGCAGAACAGCATCGCATTTTCGTGGAGCCAGGACGAACGTCTGTTTGGCGTCCTCTACGACGATCTCGCAATTCGAGTCTATGACGTTCAGATGGGTCGCATCCTCAAGTCGGGAACATTGGGTACTCCGTTCCAACCTGTCACATTTGCGATTATGAGAATGTCACCGGACCAGAGACAAATGGCCGTGTCCAATTCACAAAGCATGACAATCGACATTTGGGATATCACGACAGGAGCAACTGTCGGAAAACTGACCGGTCATACCGCCCATATGCACACATTACAGTTTTCGGCCGATTCCGATCGACTTTTCTCAGGCGGCTATGATGGGACCATTCGTGAATGGTCACTGAAGACATATTCGCAACTGCGTTTGATCAATTAAATAAATAACACTGTAGAGGACACGCGAAGCGAAATGTCGCGGATTTTCCAAAGGCTCGGGCGAAGTCATTTCAGGGAGACGGAATGCCCATTCACCAGCCGGTCAGACCGGCTAGTTTGACTCCGCAAATTAACAAAAGCCGACGTGCACTCGTAACAACCAGAAGACTCGGTTGCGAAAGTGTCTCGTGACGGATCTGTTCTTCAACAGCGCCGCGAGTACGACATAATCGTGAAACACCCTAATTTTTTTGGCATTCTCCGAAAAGTGGCGAAATTTCTCTGCTTGCATTGATTTCAACACATGTAGAATGACAGATAGAAGAGAAGGGCACTGTTGAATTTGAGCTGATACGATGTCTCGAAATTCAAAACGCAGGTTCGTTCAGTAGTCCGTCAAGATTTCCAATTGGCCCGGATCTCCCTTCAAGTTCGAGAATCTCATCGAGTTCATCCGGCCTGCCTTTTCTCCGTAGAAGTAATTGTCGACAGGATGTCTTCGTTGATGAATCAAGGCTGTGTCGTCGACTCGGCTGACCAATTAGTAAGGCTCGGAGCCTCACCAAGTGCAAGAAAGTAACTGATTCACAAGCAATTATAGGAAACCAGAATGTAGTACATTCGCACAGATTGCCAAGAAGGTCCCGATCATGCGCCGCTCATCATTCATTCTCGTCGTTGGAGTCACCGTATCCTGCTCTCTCAGCTTTAAAACTCGGGAAGCTGAAGCTGACCCGATTGTCAAACCCGCGAGTCCCGCTTCCTCAAAACGCCCGGTTGCGATTGGTGAATCCCGGGTGGTGAGATACAGCTACGACAACGGCGGCGCACTGCACCGGGATGACGGACCTGCAGTTGAAGATGACGTCAAGGGAATCAAAGAGTGGTATCAACATGGCCAACGTCACCGGGCGGATGGTCCGGCGGTTGAATCTGCCAGCGGATTGAAAGAGTGGTGGGAACACGGCCAACTGCATCGAGTCGATGGCCCCGCAATTGAGTTTCCGGATGGCAGCAAGGAATGGTTTCTGTATGGTCAGCGACACCGGACTGATGGGCCAGCAATCATCAGCAAGAATGGTTATCAAGAATGGTGGCAATACGGCAAAATGCATCGAGACCAGGAACCCGCCGCAGTACACCCCAATGGCGCGAAGGGGTGGTTTCAACACGGCGTGCGTCATCGCGTCGCCGGTCCTGCCAAGGTGCTCAACAACGGTAGTAAAGAATGGTA
>JAQGHT010000872.1 GCA_028291565.1 Planctomycetaceae bacterium
GTAGGCTCAGAATCGTAAAACACGGTTTTATGAGTAGTACTTCCGCTGTCCTTGACGATCTTTGCGACCCCCCTCAAGCGTAGTCTGACGCCGGATGTGGCTGGTCGTATTGCGGGTTTGCGAGCAACACCGCAGGCCCAACAGAAGTCGAATTAACTCGTCGAGAAATTCACCGAGAGAACACTGGCCGATGCTGAGAGGTCGGAGTACGCGACGTATGTCCGGGCGATCAATCTCATCGGGCTGTTAAGGCGAAGTCTCGCTCGGTGATCCCCACCGCTTCGATTAAGTTTTATGGCACTAGTTGCTGTTCTACGCCGACTCGTTTATATCGGTGCCCGAAGCCGCTGTGAATACTGCCGTTGCCATCAGCACGAATTGCCAAACCCGAACGCGATTCGTGCGCTCGCTGACGTTGTCGATTTGAAAAGACATCCCCTTGGCGAGTTTCGCGAGAACTCAATAATTCAGTATCATTTCCTCAATGCGCGCATTTGGAAAGGAAATCTGATGGCTCCTGGACCCGGTTCAATTCTGGCAGGTTATCGACTTCTCGCGTGGCTGTTCCCTGCGCGGGACATCAGCGAACTGACTTCGGAATCTTATGAAGAACTCTGTGAAAAGTATCGCAGCCGTGATTTCTGGGGTAACTGGCTCGGCTGCTTGTGCTATTGCCTGTTGGTAGTCGTCTATTTCCTGCTGTTGCTGGCGATCGGGAACTGGATCACCAGCGGCGTGCCCAGAGAGCGTTTTATCGGGCCGTTCGAGTTCTTGTATTTCTTCGCCGCGGGTTTCCTGAGTCTGTTCAGCGCGGGGTTCTTCATGTTCCTCATGCTTCGGCTGGTGTTGGGCAAGCAGGAATATGATACGTATCTCGCTTATGGTGGTGAAAAGATACGCCGGTCGGGATTGCGAGTCCGGATTCACTTTGGCAAAGCGTTCGGGCTGTTCTTCTGGGTGTTTGTCCCACCGCTGATGCTGGCAATGCTGGCGTATATGGATACCTATGCGAGCTTTACCGAGCAGAACATCATTCTCAATCCCTACTGGACTTTGGGGCAACAGATCGTCCGCCCGTATCAGGATGTCCGGGGAATCTACGAGATCAAAAAGGTTCATCGGCGCAATCACGATGAGATCGAACCGTTTCAAGTCATCGTCTTTACCGACGGAACCCGCTGGGAAACGGATCGCGGCAGCCTGGACCCCAAGCTGCAAATGCAACGTGACGTCATGACCTTCGTCGCTGGAAAAAGTGGCAAGCCCGTGAAGCCGGTCGAATTCGAAGAAGATATCCCCGCCCGGTGACTCAATGGTTTTGTCCCCTGCCGTTCAAAAGCTTTGCTTCGACGATCTCCAACGTTTCTCGGAATGCGGTGCCCGCCTACGTTGGCAAGAAATACGGGGTCTGGCATCGCAGAATTCAGAATTGGCGGAGCAAGTCGTCGTTGCTGGCAAAGATTGGATACCGCCAAATCTGAAATCTGAGGTGCCTGACCCCATGTCCAAGTAACGCTTCACGAAATCTACCGACTCCGCCAATCCGTCCTCAGTGATCGCCGCCAATCTTGCTGGCATGTGCCGTTCCAGCCCGCTTTGGAGTTACATAATAGACGCCATCAGAGATATTCAGTGGCGTTGATCTCAGCATTGGCAACTCCATTGTCACGCGTTTACAAAGAAGGGGTCAGGCACCGCAGAATTCAGATTTGGCGGATCAGCGGTCAATTTACCTGCCAGCCGATCAACCGCCAATTCTGAATTCTGCGGCGCCTGACCCCGAGCTCACCGTGAAACACGTCAAACCGGCGCGGTTGGCTTTGGATGATTCCACCGCGCCAGGATCAGGCGCCGTAAATTTCCTGCGACAGCCAGTTTGCTGCGCTGACAGAAATATTTGACGAAAATTCCTGCAGCGACTAAGCTCCCGAGGCTTTCACTGCAACGATCAACTGAACATGTGGATTAAATCGTCACCCTTCCATTTCGAGGCCCCATGATGCGTTCTCAATTCCGCTTGTGGTTCACCATCGCAGCCCTGTCGACCAGTGTTGTCCTGGCTCAAGAGGAAGCGGACGAGTCCCCTGCGATTCAGAAAATCGAGACACTGGGCGGCAAGGTCGAGCGCAACGCGCAAACGCCGTCTCGAACGGTGATTGGCATCTCATTTCGCGAAGGCAAAGGCGAAGGTTTCGGTGATGAAGACGTGCGTCTGCTGAAATCATTTCGGAGTATCACGACACTCGATCTGTACAATAATTGCCTCACGGATGCTGGCTTAAAGGAACTCGGGCAATTTAAAAACCTGAAGTCGCTCAAGGTCGGCAACAGCGGAATGTTCACTTCGGACGACAGCGGCAAGAATATTCCGATCATTCCCTTCACCGACACCGGCATCCGTGAATTGGGAAAACTGACAAACCTGACGGAGCTCGATCTCTGCAATACGGGAATCACCGACGCCGGACTGAAAGAGTTGAACGGCCTCAAAAATCTCATCAGCATCAATCTGCGTGAGACGGGAATTACCGACGCCGGACTGAAAGAATTGAACGGCCTCAAAAATCTCATCAGCATCAATCTGCGTGAGACAGGGATTACCGACCTCGGCCTGAGTGAGCTCAAAGGATTGCGAAATTTAACCAAGCTCAATCTCAGTCAGACGAAGGTCACTGATGTCGGCTTAAGCCATCTGGCGGAACTCAAGAGCTTGACGGACCTCAATCTCCAGGCCACCAACATCACGGACGCAGGCCTGAAAGCACTATCTGGTCTCGAGAACCTGACAACGCTGGAACTCGGCACGAGCGAGGTAATTGAATTCGTGCGTCGGCCCACCCGAGTCCGGATCACGGATGCCGGACTGAAGAGTTTGAGGGACCTCAAGAAGCTGAAAACACTTCGTCTTTCCATGACGCAAATCACCGCTGCCGGACTGTCTGAATTGAAGAATTGTCAGCAGCTCGCGGTTCTCGATCTCGACGGCAACGCGCTTCATGGTGCCGGGCTGAACAGTTTGAGTGAACTCCAGAACCTGACGGAACTGACTCTGCAGAAAACAGGGATTACGGACGCAGACCTCAAGCCATTGCGAGACCTGAAAAACCTGCAAACGCTCAATTTGATGATTAATCAGGTGACGGACGCGGGGCTCGAGCACCTGCGGGAACTCAAGTATCTCACTGCACTGGACTTGAGCTTTAATCAGATCACGGACAGGGGGCTGCAACACTTGAAGGAACTGAAGAATCTGAAATCGCTCGACCTGAGCTTCAACAAGATCACAGACGCTGGTTTGAAGCATTTGAGCAACCTCACGGAGCTCACGGAACTCTCTCTCAGGGATTCCAAGATCACGAATGATGGCATCAAACAGTTGAAGTCCTTCGAGAGTCTGACGATTCTCAGACTCGATCAAACACGGATCACCAATAGCGGTTTGAAAGATTTCAAGGACTTCAAAAACCTATCCGTCCTGTCCATCGCAGGGACCCAGATCTCGGATACAGGTTTGCAGGAGTTGGTGAACATCAAGGGACTCAAGGAACTCGACGTCAGCGACACGCCGACTACTGAAGCGGCTTTGAACAAACTGATGGAAATGCTGCCTCACGTCGAGATTTGTCGGTAAGAATCCGGGTTTCCGGCTATTTCCCAGGTGGCTTGGGGGCTTTTTTAACGACATGCACAGTCTGCGTAATGACATTGCTTTGCAATCCTGTCTGATCGACAACTCGGATCTGAAAATCACGGTTGGTCACCTTCAGCCCTTTCCCAGAGGTCTGGAAGGTCATCCCCTGCAACGCGGTTTGGACCGCCGAATTGGTCACACCCAATTTGAGCATCACGGTGATTTGCAAGCGGTTCCCGACAACCGATTTATCAAGCGTACCGATTGCCGATACCCCTGGTAGATTGACAATATCAGGATTCTTCTTCGCCGCACCCAGGTTAATACTGATCAAAATGGCTGACAGAGTTGTCGGCCCATCGGCATCGGTCACCGTAATTGTCGGCGCGACTTTCACTGGTGTTTTCAGGTTCCCGAAGAAGGTCGGCGATGCCCCTGGCATCCCCAACACGGGAGCGGTATTCGCAGGACCAACATTGATTGTGATGTTTTGAGTGACTGATAAGGCTGGTGTTCCTCCGTCCACATCGCTGATCTGCAACGTCACCGCTTGGCCCGCCAATGCCGTCACGGCCGCGGCATTCGCGACAGTAATCTGACCTGTTTGGGGATTGATGGCAAAGGCGCCGGTCGCATTGACGATACTGAGGGTCCGGTTACTATTCGGACCCGTCGTGTCCGGGTCAGTCGCCGTGACCGTTCCGACCACGGTATTCACCACGGCGGAACCCGACACGTTGAACGCCTGACCCGATGGAATAACGGGAGCCTCGTTGACATCCGTGACATGGATCGTCATTACCGCCGAAGTGATCAAATTGGGGCCGCCCGTATCCGTCACTTGCACCGTCAAACTGTATGTCGAAGTGGCTTCATAATTCAGGGTTGTTACAGCGGCTACCTGCAACTCTCCTGTTGCCGGATCGATCGTAAATAAGCCTGCCGAATTCCCACTCGTGATACTGAATACGAGTGCTCCGAGTCCGCTCGATGAGCTCACTTGAACTGTACCGATTGTCGTGGTGGCCACCGAGTTTTCCGGGACATTGAATGACTGGTTGGCGACGACAGGGGGCAACGGCGCAACAAGCGTCGTGGCATCGGCGTTCACAGGGGCAGATTCGACGTGGCCGACGTTGTCGCGTGCGATGGAATAGAAGCGATAAGTATGATTCAACGCCCCAGCATAAGTTGCAGAGGTTGCCGTAATCGCCGGGAGCCAGAGCGCGTATTCGCCACCATCAATGCTGGCGTAGATATCGTAGGAAGCAATCCCTGAGCCATTCACATCGTCCGTCCCCGCCCAGCTGATATTGAAGCTCGCTGAAGATTGGGCTGGCAACGCTGTCACGGAACTTGTCGGCCCGGCCGCATCAATGGTCAACAAGGCCTGTTTTGCCAGATCAACGCCTTTGCTCGGATCGTCTGTATCAATCTGGTCTGTTGTGATTGCCGCATTCGTATCGAAGACAATCGTCGCGATGTTCGGAATCTTCGTGCCGGTCACCAAGCCCGGCTTGGGTTTGATCACGTAAGACAAATAGCCAGTCCCGCGTCCCGTTTCATCCTCGGGCGGCAAGAACCCGGTCGACGCATCGGGTGGCAGGCTGGTATCAGGATTGAGTGCCTGGAACGTGGCGACAACCAACCCCGTATTCGAATTGATTCTCAATGTGACTTCCACGACAAAACTGATGCCATTGAACATCATGGGGACGGTGGTCTGGAAGTACTGGCTGCCGGGCGGAATTGTGATCACGGTATCGCCAAATCCGGCACCAGTCAGAGCGAAGGTGCTCCAGTCCAAGTCCGTATCGAGTTGATTGGTCACAGTGACACGTTGCACGGCATCGACTGCCGTCGGGCTGTTTTCAAAATCGATCCGATAGGGAAAACTCTGCGCCTCATCGGTGATGAATCCCTGCGGTCCAAATCCCGCCGGGCCGACGAAATCATTCGGATCATGGGTGTTGGTGGACGACGTTGCCACGGGGTCCTGTGCTTCCGCAGGGGGATCCGGCAATGACGGGTTGGGAAACGGATCCGGAATGACGGTGTTCAATGAATGCGAATCCAAGACAGGAGTCTCTGTATCGTCTGATGGACTTTCGGGGCTGGGTGGCCCCACTCCGATCGCGGGGAACCCAAACACGCCGACCACTCCCACGGAGATCCCAACGACTGAGACGGGGTTCGCTGGGTTCTCAGCAAGTGGTGACGGATCTTTCGCTTGACTAAAAGCCTCAACACCGCCGACGAACAGGTTGAACGCGATAATGTCCAACGCTTTGGCCACTTGATCGTGGGTCAGTTTGTGCTTTTCCTCCAATTGGGTCAGGACAATGCTGACTTTGCCCAGAATCGTGAGAATTGCTTGGA
>JAQGHT010000988.1 GCA_028291565.1 Planctomycetaceae bacterium
CATCCATGGTCTGGACCTGCCGAGGTTCCGCGAGCAGCATCACAAACAGTCCGACGATCGTCAGTCGCATCAGGAGCGACGTCAGTGCGCGGAATCGTCCCAGTCCGGCATATCCGGCAATGGACAACCACCAGATCCACGGACACAGATTCAACCAGATCAATGCCTGAGGCCGGACGAACATCACGGTGTGTGACCACTCCAGACCGATCCAGGCCAGGCTGAAGAGTGCAATGAACAGCACCAGCGGCGCGGCGTCCCAGATCCGCACGGCACGCCGGGCGGGTGGAAACACGTTTCTCCAGATGCGCCGAGCGAAGTTCACAATTGCCACTCCACGATGCGTCGATTGCCCGTATCGGCCACCCACACTCGATTCTTCGCGTCGACCGTCAGGCCCCACGGAGTCGACAATTGGTTCGTTCCAGAACCTGTTTGACCGAAGTGACCCAGCAGCCGGCCTGCACTGTTGAATTTCGAAACTCGGCCGGCGCCATATTCCACGACGTAGAAATCGCCTGCTTCGGACCGTACGAGATCATACGGATAGTTCAACCCAACGTCGCCACTGTCGCCGAAGATTCCCAGGTACTCACCCTCATCGGTGAAATACTGGATGCGGTTGTTGAAGGCGTCCACGACGTACAGTTTCTTGTCGTGCCAGACAATTCCACTGGGCCGCATGAACTGGCCGGGGGCCGTTCCAAAACTGCCGAATTGAGTTAAGAACGCTCCACTCGCGGAGAATTTTTGAACCCGATCGTTGTTGCCGTACTCACAGACATACAGATTGTCCTGGTCGTCTTGCGCGAGCGCGACGGGGAAGATGAATTCGCCCTCTCCACGTCCATACTTTCCCCACATTCCGACGACTTTTCCCTCAGTATCAAAAAATACGACTCGATGGTAGTGGGTGTCGGCGACAGCTAACCGGCCATCCCGCAACAGGCAGATTTTTTCCGGCTTACCGACGGAGTACTCGGGCATCCACCATTGGCGCAGAATTTTGCCTGCGGCATCGAAGACAAGTACGCGGCCAGCGTTGTCGAGCACGTATAACTCCTGCTGCGGAGTGATATGCACGGCGCGTGGGGCAGGAACTTTGGTTCCCTCAGATGGCATCAACCAATAATTGATGTAACTCGCCGAAAGAAGATGGTTCTGGGAGTTGCCGCAACCTGAAAGTGTGGCCCCAAGAAACACAATCAGGCAGACCAACGGCAGGAAAATCCACCCGAATCGCGCACCCGTCCCCGAACAGAAACGCCGGAACCATCGGGATTGTCGATTGGAATTTTGTGGGTGCATACGTCGAGGTTCGTATTAAACTCTTGTTGCAAAAGAAGTTAGAAGATTGTGGGACACATGGCCAAAGGGTGGATGAGTGAGGCGATTTCCCGAACGAGAGCGCCTAAGTTCTCACCCACGATGTTTTAGATCAGTCTGAGTCTCACTTTTGTTCGAAGACCTGTTTCGATTTCGAAATTGCTAAGGTCGCGACCTCTGAGTTTTATTTCTCATTTGGATCATTCCGCCATGCGAATTCTATTCAACAAATCTTTCGCGATTCCCTCCGCTGCAGATTCGTCCTCAAGCTTCCAATCGCCCTGGAAGACTACCCTGCCTCGATCCAGGATCACAATTCGCTCCGCCTCCCTTTGAACGGCGGCCAAGTCATGAGTCGCGATAACCAGCGAGGTTGCGGATTCCCGGCAGGTATCTCGCACGATCTTCCAGTAACCCTCGTTCTTCGTGATGCTGGTGTGCACCAGAGGTTCGTCCAGCACCAAGACTTCAGCTTCGCTGGCCAGAGCCCGCGCCATGGCTAATCGGGCGCGCTCTCCCTGCGACAAATCATCTGGTCTTGATTTCACCAGATCCAGCAGATCGAACTTCAACAGCAGTCCGTCGATTCGAGGTGAATTGGTCCCACCGACGGGCGAAACGATCGTCAGATGTTCCCGGACGGTCAGTGGGCTCCACAGCCCATTTCCGGGAGGCAGCCAATAGACGGGCAAACGATCGCCGACAGGTTTGACGCTGCAGATCAGCTGTCCAGAGTCAGGCCGATCCAATCCGACCAGCAGGCCCAGCAGAGAACTTTTGCCCGCCCCCGATTCGCCGACCACGGCAGTCACTCCGGGCAAAATCTCGAGTGAGACCGAATCGAGTCGATTTCGCGTCGCACCTCGTAAGGTGACTTGATTCAGCGTCCACAACGGCATAGCAGGTTTCACAAATGTGATAAGGTGCACGTGACTCGCGTGCGTGGTCGCCCACAGTATTTCGAATTCAAGGCCCGTTTGCTACCATCGGCCTGCTGATTGCTGAAGACAGAGAATTACGGCTTATTGCACTCTGTCGTGCGAACGGCACGCCAATGGAAAGACTCGCTGCAGCGAAATCCGAACAATCGCTGACCCAACCCATTTCCGCAAAAAAAGGCCTTCTCGATGAGCAATGTGCGTGATTTCGGTGCAAAAGGTGACGGCAAGGCCAACGATACCGAAGCCGTCCAACATTGTCTGCAGGACGGCAATGGGATCGTCGAGTTTCCTCGAGGCGACTACTTGATTTCAAGTACGCTGCAGGTCGAACTCGCCAAACGGGGCCGGTTCGCGATGCGCGGGACAGGCGGCACGGCGAAGCTCATCATGACGGGACCGGGGCCGGCATTATCTCTCGTGGCCACACATGGCGCGACGGCGGACCCCAAGGATTTTCGGCCGGAAGAATGGCTCAACGAGCGGATGCCGACCGTCAGTGAAATTGAAATTGAGGGCCGGCATCCGGAAGCGGATGGGATTCTGATCGACGGCGTGATGCAGCCCACGCTGGCCGGGGTTTTGATTCGAAATGTCAGAACGGGAGTCCGTATTACCCGGCGTGCTCGAAATGTCTTGATCAGTCATTGCCACATTTACCACAATACGGGAATTGGCATTCATCTCGACAACATCAACCTGCATCAGACGAACATCATTGGATGTCACATCAGTTACAATCGTCTGGGAGGGATTCGGATCGAGAACAGTGAGATCCGTAATCTTCAGATCACCGGCAACGATATTGAATACAACAACAATAAAGCGTTCCAGGTGCCTGGGGCCGATGCCGTCGCGACTGCTGAGATTTATATTGATGTGGGTGAGGGATCAGTCCGGGAAGGGACGATTTCCAGCAACACAATCCAGGCGACGTACAGTAAAAACGGTGCAAATATCCGATTCGTCGGTGCTGGTGGTGGCAAAAATCACAAGGCCGGCATGTGGTGCATCACGGGCAATCTGATCGGCAGTCAGGAAAACAACATACATCTGACGTCCGTTCGCGGGATTTCCATCACAGGGAACTTTGTTTACAGCGGCCATCAACGCAACTTGCTGGTTGAAGACTCGAAGCACATCAGCCTGGGAGCCAACTGCTTTGAGCATAACCCCGATTACAACGCGAACGAATTGTGCACAGGCGTGATGTTTCGAAATTGTGAAGACTGTAATATCACGGGGATGATCCTGCAGGATTGCCAATCCGGCAAGCACACCGTGCCTGGGGTTGTGCCGATCGAACGTCAGGGCCTGCTGGAATTGATCAATTGCCGGCGGTTCAATATCACCGGCTCGCAAATCTTCGACGGCGCACCTTGTGGAATGTATTTAGAAGGCTGTTCAGATACGGTGATCAGCGGCTGCACGGTTCTGGATAACCGGGCTGAGAAAAAGATGCAGGCGGCGATTCGCCTGAAGCAACCTGTGCGTTGCCTGATCACCTCTTCGCGCCTGGGAAAAGGGACCGGCCACGTGATTGAAACGGATGCCGAAATCGTGGCGGCGAATAACCTGGAAGGCTAGTGTGGCTCGACACCCCGTGACGTGAATCATCTCGTGCGGAATGTTGACTCACTCTGCGTATTGAATCTTCCGAACGAGGATCAAACAACTGGTGAACCGGGATGGGTTAGCCACCCGGTTCACCAGGATCCATCAATGTCATCGCGACTTGATTCGACTATTACCAAGCCGATTGTGGGCGCGGCTTTGAGGGACGGGCGCTCATGTCTTCGTCGTCCTCTTCTTCCTCTTCATCATCGTCCCAATCGTCGTCGTCGTCATCCCAGTCGTCATCATCTTCGTCTTCGTCGTCCTCATCGTCGTCTTCGAATTCCTCTTCTTCCTCGAATTCGTCACGCATGACGATTTCGTCGAGCCAGGAATCGACTTCATCTCCATAAGAAGCAGAGCTTCCGGAAGACTCAGTCGAGCCATTGGCAAGGCTTTGGCAGGTGGTGATTGATAAGGCCTGAGAAGTCCGGATCATGGCTTCCGTTCCGTAACGGGGGAAAAAGGGACAAGCGACACGCGGTAGGGTATACTCGCCCGCAAGCAGTGAAGCAAGTCGGAGATTGAAAATCTTGACCAGCATGCGTCAAAATCGGTTGGACATGGAGTCATGAGTGTAGCCAAATTCAGCTTTTTAACGGATTTTCAGGAACAATGTCGCAAAGAACGTCGTGGAGAAGATTTCACGAATTGAATGATTGACACGGATCAACGCCAATCAGATGCGAGCAATTGATCATGAAAATGCAATCGCGCGGAGGCAGAACACAGAACTCTCGACACTTTCAAATCAACGTTGACTGATTTTTGTTTGTGGTTTGGGTTATAATACAGTTCTTAAAAGTAGATTGACTCTGCAAGATTGGACACTTTTTGCTGAACTCCCGCCACTCCCCACTTGCAAGGGTGGGGCTGCGGCCTTTGTACTCCTCTCAATCGGAATTCCGTGACTCAGGAGTAGTGCAAAGGCGTGGAGCCATCCAGTCAAGCCAGGCGGCGGGGCATCGAAAGGTGCCCGAGATTAGCGAATTATAATTTGTGGACCTGTTTGGCGAATTTCGTTGCACTCCGAGATCCCTCCTCAGTGAATCCTATGCTCTCACGAATTGCATTTTCTTGCGTCGCGTTGACCGCGATTTTATTGGCCTTTGTGTGGCCAGTCGCTGCTCCGCAATCCTTGGCTGCCGAAGAAGGCAAGCCGGCGGCCGTCGATTCAGCGAACGCTGAAAAACAGGCTCGCGGGCTGATCGTCTTTAAGGAATCCGTCCGCCCTGCGTTGGTCAAACATTGCGGCAAATGCCACTTGGGTGACGATATTGAAGGCGAATTCGATCTGGCCACTCGCGAGAGTTTACTGACCGGTGGGGCATCGAAGGCTGCGATTATCCCGGGTAACGCCAGGGACAGCCTGCTTTTTAAGTTGATCAATCACGAAAAGAAGCCGGCCATGCCCGCAGAAGCGGACAAATTGCCGGCGGATTTGATTGCCAAAATCGGTGAATGGATCGACCTGGGAGCTCCTTATAGCGAGCCGTTGTATAAAAAAGTGGGACCACCCGCCTGGACAGTGAAAGTGGTCGCCCCAGAGACTCGGCAACATTGGGCCTATCAGAAGCTGGGGCAGTTTCCCCCGCCCGCCGTGCAAGACGGGGGCTGGAGTCACAATGGAATCGATCAGTTTATCTGGCAGAAGCAGCAGGCCGCGGGGGTACCCCATAATGGATCTGCCGAGAAGCGTAAACTGATCCGCCGGGCCTATTTTGATCTCATTGGTTTACCTCCCTCGCCACAAGAAGTCGACGCCTTTTTGAAGGACGAAGCACCTCAGGCTTTCGAACGTGTTGTGGATCGCTTGCTGGAAAGCAAACATTACGGAGAAAAATGGGCTCGACATTGGTTGGATCTCGCCCGCTTTGCGGAAAGCCACGGTTTTGAGCACGATTATGATCGGCCCACGGCTTATCACTATCGAGATTTTGTGATCCAGGCCCTCAATCAGGATCTGCCCTATGATCAATTCGTGAAGTGGCAGCTCGCGGGCGATGAATTGGCACCCGACAACAATTTGGCTCTGATGGCGACCGGATATCTGGCGGCCGGCGTGCATTCGACGCAGATCACTGCGAACGAGGTTGAGAAGCATCGCTATGATGAAATGGACGATATTCTGGCCACCACGGGCACGGCGATGCTGGGCCTGACGTTTGGGTGTGCTCGTTGCCACGACCACAAGTTCGACGCAATTCCGCAGGCCGACTACTATCGTATGCTGTCGACATTTACCACGACTGTGAGAACGGAAGTGGATCTCGACATGGATCCCGCCTGGTACCAGACAGCCAAAGCCGAATTCGCGAAATCACATGTACCACTCGAAGCCGAATTGAAGAAGTTCGAGCAGGAACAACTCGCGGCACGTCTGGCCAAATGGGAATCCGAAGGAGCCTCATTAGTGAATGCCGCGCAATGGCTGGTGTTGGACCAGGTCGAAGCCAAGTCCGCTGGTGGTGCGACTTTCAAGAAGCTCGAGGATGGCTCGTTCCTGGCGACTGAGAAAAAGCCGGACAACGACACTTATACGTTTACAATCGTGACGGATTTGAAAGATTTGACGGGATTGAGGCTGGAAACGCTGACTGATCCGTCATTGGTCAAAGGTGGACCAGGCCGGGCGGAAAACGGCAACTTTGCATTGACCGAGATCATTGTCAATGTGGCTCCCAAAAGTGATCCGACAAAACTGGTGCGGGTCAAACTGTTGAATCCTCGAGCCACTTTTGAGCAGAAAGGTTTACCGGTTGCGGCGGCCATTGACGACAATCCTGGCTCCGGTTGGGCTGTTGACCCTGAATTCGGCAAAAATCATTCGGCAGCCTTCGATTTTGAGAAGCCGGTAGGTGCTGCCGATGGCGTGATCATCACGGTCACGATGGAATTCAAGAACAATGTGCGGCACGCCATTGGCCGGCCGAGATTGTCGGTCAGTCAGGGAAAGCAGCCGATTGATCTTGCCGCGCCCTCTTTAGCGGCGTCGGTCGTAGGTGTTTTGAAGACCCCCTTGGCAGAACGCAAACCGGAGCAATCAGTCGTCCTATTAAATTGGTACAAGACTCTGGATGCCGATTGGCAAGCACTCAATAAAAAAGTCCAGGAACATCTCGCCACCGCTCCCAAGCCTAAACTTGCAAAAGCGTTGATTTCCAGTGAAGGCTTGCCTGCCGTTCGTTTGCATACGCAAGGCGGCGATTTTCTTCCCGCGACGCATTTCTTGCGTCGAGGCGATCCGAATTTGAAAGACGGCGAAGCGACCGCGTCCTATTTGCAAGTTTTGATGCGGACTCCGGCGCCTGCCCAACGCTGGCCGGCCCAGCCGCCGCAAGGAGCACGGACTTCATATCGCAGAACGGCATTTGCGAACTGGATGACCGATCTGGACGAAGGGGCAGGAGCCTTGCTCGCGCGAGTCGCAGTGAATCGTCTCTGGCAGCAGCACCTGGGTCGGGGTGTCGTCGGAACGGTCAGTGATTTCGGGGTGAAAGGTGAAAAGCCGACGCATCCGGAGTTGCTGGATTGGCTGGCCGGTGAGTTGATCCGCAATGGCTGGAAGCTCAAACCGATGCATCGACTGATCATGCTCAGTGCCACGTATCAACAAAGTTCCAATCTCGATTCCGCGAAAGTGACCGCCGATCCGGATAACAAGCTGGTCTGGCGGCGTCCGAAAAAGCGTCTGGAGGCCGAAGTCCTGCGTGATGCGATTTTGAAAGTCGGCGGACTGTTGGATGAATCGATGTTCGGGCCCGGCACCCTCGACACTGCCAGCAATCGCCGGAGCATCTATTTTACCGTGAAACGCAGCAAGCTGATTCCGATGTTACAGGTGTTTGACTGTCCGGACGCCCTCAGTGGAGTCGGTGAGCGTCAGGCGACGATCATCGCACCCCAGGCGCTGTTGTTAATGAATAATGCGCGAGTTCGCGAAGCGTCCAAGAGGTTGGCGAAACACGTCGCTCCAGCGGCCGAGACTCCTTTGGAAGCCGCAATCATCGACGCGTATTCGATTACTGTTTCACGGCCCCCCGCCGCGGACGAATTGAAAACGGCAATCGCGTTCGTGACTCAACAGACAGAATCACACAAACAGTCGGGACATGCGGAGCCTCGGTCGCTGGCACTGGCCGACATGTGCCAGATTCTGTTGTGCTTGAACGAGTTTGTTTACATAGATTAAGGTGCTTCGACTGGCGTTTGACGGAAGATCGGCGAAATGTGCCCGATATTTGCTAGTTTTGACGTTCAGGATGGTGATGAGATATTATGTTAGACAACCTCCGATTCTTCGCTCCGCCCTCTCATGAGTTCGGTTCCCGCCGTCAATTTCTGTCGCAGGCGGGCAGCGGATTTGGCATGTTGGCTTTGG
>JAQGHT010001001.1 GCA_028291565.1 Planctomycetaceae bacterium
CCGGACTAACGAACAGCCGCGGATCTTTGAGCAGGAATTGCGCAAGAAACGTCTGCCTTATGTGGTTGTGGGGGCTCAGTCGTTTTTCGACCGCCGTGAAATCCGGGATATCATGGCCTACCTGAAAGTGCTGTCTCAGCCCGACGACGAGATGTCATTGCTGCGGATCATCAATACGCCGTCGCGTGGCATCGGTGAGACCTCGATCGAGAAGTTGCTGGCGATCGCCGTCCGCCAGAAGAAGAAGATTATTGACGTGGTTCCCGAGGCTGCTGCCGCAGGCGAGATTTCCGCCGGCATCGCCAAGTCGATCCAGGAATTCTACGACCTGCTGACACGCTACCGTACACGATTCGCGAACAGCCCGAAACAGATGGCGGAGATCACTCAATCACTTCTTTCGGACATCGACTACGAATCGGAAATCAACAAGCAGTATAAAGAGCCGAATCAACAACTGATTCGTGTCGAATCACTCAATCAGATCATCGATTCGATGAAATTGTACATAGATGCCAATGATGAACCGAGTTTGCATGAATTCCTGGACCAATCCACGCTCAATGATCAGTTCAGCCAACCGGATAAAAGTGAGAAGTCGATTTCCAAGGGCATCAAACTGATGACGCTGCACAGTGCCAAAGGTTTGGAGTTTCCCCGGGTCTACCTGGTCGGGTTGGAAGAAGGGATCCTGCCGCATTATCGTTCTCTGATCGAGAACACGGTAGAAGAAGAGCGGCGATTGACATATGTCGGCGTTACGCGGGCTCGCGATCATTTGACGATCACGCACGCGAAGACTCGCATGAAGTGGGGCAAGAAGAAGGATTCGCTACCGTCCCGATTTATCTATGAGATGATCGGCAAGGCCGTTCCGCCACAGCTGCTGGCCGCGTCGGCGCCCGATTTCTGAGAGTTTTTGTTTGGGACGCACAAGCCAGAGGCTTATGCCACGCTATTCATACCGCAGCGCGTCGATCGGGTCCAACCGGCTGGCTCGGCGGGCTGGGTAGTAGCCGAAGAAGACGCCGACGGCTGCTGCGAACAGGAAGGCGACGACGCCTGCCAGGAACGAGATTTCGTGGGTCCACTTCGTGCCTGTTGTCACGCTGTTGATGATTGTCACCAGGCCGATCGAAGCACCAACGCCCAGTAAAAATCCAATCACGCCACCGATACAGGACAGCATCACTGCTTCGACCAGGAATTGCCGCAGGATGTCGCCCGAACGCGCCCCCACTGCCATCCGGATGCCAATCTCGCGTGTCCGTTCGGTGACTGACACGAGCATGATGTTCATGATGCCGACCCCACCGACCACGAGAGAAATTCCAGCGATACTCGATAGCATCATGGTCAGGGTTCCCGTGACCATCCCCAGCATATTCGCGATTTCCGTTGTGTTTCCGACTTCGTAATCGCGAGGTTCCCCGGGATGGATGCGATGCCGTTCCGCCAGGAGTTGATCGATTTCGTTTTGAGCTTCCCGCATCAGAATGGCGGAACGGGCGGAGGCCATGATGGCGTTCACATTGTCAAATTCTGAACCCTGCAGCCGCTTGCGTACTGTGGAATAAGGCATCAGAACGATATTGTCCTGATCCTGCCCGACCATGTTGGTTCCCTTTTTCTCCAGGACTCCGATGACTCGGAAGGGAATATTTTTGATCCGGATTGTTTCACCAATCGGGTCGGTCGTCTGAAATAACTTGGCCACGAGTGTATGTCCGATGACACACACTTTGTTCGCGCTGGCGACGTCGCGTTCGGTGAAAAAATCACCGCGCCGCAGTGGCCAGTTGCGGACGGTCAAATATTGATTGCTGACACCAAAGAGTTCTCGCGGGTTGAAATTCGAGCTGCCATAGATGATTTGTCCGGATGCTCCAACGATCGGAGAAGCGGCCATAATTGAAGGGCACTCCGTGACAATGGCGTCGGAATCACGAGCGGTCAGCGTGACATTCGATTGAGTCACACCCCCTCGCTGTCGGGCTCCGGGGAAAACCAGCAGCACGTTGGTTCCCAGTGCGGCGAACTGATTTTGAATGAGTGCTCCGGCACTTTGTCCCAGCGAAACCATGGTCGTAACGGCCGCAATCCCGATGACCACGCCGAGAACAGTCAGCCCCGCCCGCATCTTATTCTTGGCCAAAGCACGAATAGCGATGCGGACGGTGAGGAAGAAAGTCATAGAATCGTGGGAATTTCGCGGAGTGGAGCAGTGTCATTTTGACACTCTGAAATGCTGGATGAGGCGATGGACTGGGACTTCGGAATGGGACATATGGGACGAATGGGACTTATGTGACTAAGTTGTTCATACGTCCAATAAGTCCTATTTCCCACAGCGGTTCAAATGGTTCGCTCCGATCACCGTGCCCCGCCTGGCTGAAGCGTCTTGATTCCCGTGACCAGTTCGTCGCCCGCTTGCAGTTCGCCAGTCAGCATTTCGGTAAATTGACTGTCACTCAGGCCGGTCGTGACTTCGATCGCACGCAGCAGAAAATCGCCATCGGCAACCCAGACGTGGCGGCGGTTGCGTTCTTTTCGCATTTGCGCTCGTTCCATTGCTGAGAGGGAATTTTCCGTCTGCTTTGCGTCGTCCTGCGACTCGTTCTTGGGTTGATCTGTTCCTTCCAGAATGGCCTGGTCTTCAGGTCGCACCTGCGCTGGATTGGGATAGAACCGCAATGCCGCGTTCGGGATTTTGATGACGTTGTCCCGATGATCGACTTGAAACGAGATACTGGCTGTCATACCCGGCAGCAACTTGAGATCGGGGTTGGCGGCCGACACGACAACCGGATACGTCACGACATTTTGCGTGGTGGTCGAACTGAGTCGGATTTCGTGAATGATCCCCTCAAACAGGTGATCGGGATACGCATCGACGGTGAAGGTCACCGGATACGTTTTGTGCTGGGCATCCTTGATCAACCCAATATCTGCTTCATCCACGGA
>JAQGHT010001007.1 GCA_028291565.1 Planctomycetaceae bacterium
CGACCGGTTCGGGCACCCCGTTGGTGACATGGTCTTACGAGAAATCACCAAAATCCTTCGTGAACAATGTCGAAGTCCAGATTACTTGTGTCGTTATGGGGGTGAAGAATTCAGTATTCTGTTGCCACACACTGACGAGGAGGGGGCATCTGTAGTCGCCGAACGTTGTCGCATTGCCATTCTTCGCAAGCCGTTTTTCACTCCGGAATGTGATATTCGCATCAGCGCTAGTTTTGGCGTCGCCCAGCGCGACGTGGTCACCAACCGCCCCGAAGACATGCTGTGTCACGCTGATCAAGCCTTGCTTTGGGCGAAGAAGCAAGGACGCAATCAAGTCTATACCTACACCCAAAGTCAGTTGGAACGCAGTCGGCTATTGGCTGTCGCAACGGAATTTCCTAGTTCCAGTGCGATCCAGGATCACGCCGCAGTCTGCTCAGCCACAAAAGTGCTCCCCATCGTGAATGTTTGCTAAATGAATGTCATAGGTCACTCGTTATCGCTGCGGATTTTTTTCCGCTGCGTACCTTCAAAAAACAACAAGCTTGACACAATCGGCAAAGTCAGTAGAATCGGAAGGTGCAGTGACCGATATCAAGATGTGCTGAATGACTCAATTCAACCCATCAAAGCTCAACGCGAACGTCTGACTCTCAGCGGATGTTGGCCCAAGTTGATTGCGTCGAGCCGAAAGCAGAATGCCTTACAGCACGCTCCTTTAGCTCCATTTTGGTTTTGCAAGCTCTCTCACCGCGGTGGAATTCAACGTGTTGAGTCCCCTCGCATGCTCTCTCGACAGCCCTGTTTCCGATTTTGGGATGTTTGAGAAGGGCTTGTTCCATGAGTATTGAGTCGGCCGACCACGAACGTACTGTTCCCTCTGTCCAGCCAAGTTTGTCTCAAGTGCCTGGCACTTCAAGTCTCCAAACGTCAGATGCGTCGTCTGCTGCTGACCGACTGCCAGTGTGTCAGTGCCAACAGAACGCCGCACTGTGGCAAGCGGGGCAACTCGACCAGATATTACGGCAATTGACGGACGACTTAATTCGTTCCGAAGCCACCGGCGATCGACTTGGACTGCTGGACGCAACAAACGACATCGCTTGTGTTTATAGAATGCAGGGCGAACATCTCTCGGCTTCGCAGTTTCAAGCGCAAGCGGCGGTTCGAGAAATGGAACTACTGGGCTCAAGGCGGCTTTCCGCGACTTCGTTATCCAATCTGGCGTGCGACGCATTGCTTAATGGCGACTGGCCCATCGCTGAGGGCTTGTTTTGGAAATCGCTGCTAGCCGAACTCGCCGCTGGTAATGAGTCGGGGGCAGCGGCGGACTGGGCGAATCTGGGCCTGTTGGCAGGACTGCAGGGCGATCATGAACAATCTCGCTACTGCTTATGGGAAGCATTAAAACTGCATCGTCGAGCGGGTGACCAATTGAGTCTCGGAATGGACCTCTGGCACTTGGGGCAGTCTTTCGAAGAAACCGGGGACTGGTCACTGAGTGCCCGGTTGTTTCAACGCGCGGAACTGAAGTTTTTGCAAATCGGAAACAACGAATTTCGAATTGAAGCGCGCGATCGCAAAGAGTCCGCTAAGGCGCGATTGCAAGTCACAACGTTCGACGTTCAACGGAACTGAGACACTGCAATTACTGTGGGACGGACATTCCTGTCCGTCGCGATCAATTTTCCAGGCTAAGCCGCGCGGCGTTTTTTGACGGGCCTTACAGATTCAGTAGTCGCTTGAGGCTGTACCGCCTTCTTCTTCGCCTTGGGGATTTGACTGCTCATCAGCTGGGCAACAGCCTGCACTGGAATTTGATACAGGCACGCATTCCCGCGTTTTCCCGCGGGGTGAATGGCGTCCGTTTTTCTCAGGCAATAAGCGGTTTTTTGAGCCAGCCAGCGCGGGATCCCCGCGCATTGAGCGAGGTCTTCGGTTGTGAATTCCGCGGGTAATGTCGCCGGCAACAACTTTCTCAGATCCTCTACGGTCCGCAAGATGTGCCGTTCCTCCACGGAAGTCAATGTTCGGTCCGCGACACGGTAATTTTTCCCCTTGAATCGCGTCGCAGGTCGCGGGATCCGTTGTTCTTCTTGAATCGTCAGTAGAACTTCCAGCGTCAAAGCCGGATGCGGAAACACCGTCACGAAATGGACGAGTTCCAGGAACAGATGGAATACATTTTCGCGCGCGGGACTCCATCGCTTCGAAAGAATCTCACCCGCGGAGACCTGTCGCGTGACGAGGTATTTCCTGGCCGCCAGAGGTTTGACAATCCAGACGTGGTGCCCGCTTGCCAGCAGGGCGCGCGTTTTTTCACGTAACGCAGCGAGCGCGGCCGACTGAATTTCGATCAACCGTTCTTGTTTGTGATCGACGACATCAATGCGAAAGTCACCGACCCACGCTTCCGTTTCGGAGGTCGAGTTCTCGTAGAGGGCTTTCAACTGGCGGTGCAACGATGTTTCCATATTTCTTTCCGCAGTTGAACGGGGATCCATCCCACGCAAATCGACGCGGATCGTAAGTGAAATTGGAAATTCTGTCGAGTGAGGGGTTGGTGCGTGCAAAGTTCAGTTTTCACGGGTTACGAATTGCGAACTTGGAGCTGACTCAACCCGGCGCAAAATGAAATTTGCGCACGCCCTCCCCCGATTGAGCCGACTCTGTTTTGCTGGCAGGTTTGAAACCTGTCCTACTTTTTCTTTTTTCGATCAGAAACATACCGCACCCGGCAACCAATGGACGCGGCTTCCGTCATCTGCGGCTTCTTGCCGGATAGTGCCGCTTCAACAGCTGGCTCCAGATAATTCACCTTCACCAGTTCGGGTGAGCTGTTGTCATCCATGCCCCCTTTGAAAACCAGTTTGCGTTACTTGTCCATAACGAAGAATTCTGGCGTAAAGACGGCTCCATAGGCTTTCCCGATTTTCTGAGTCTCGTCATAAAGATAAGGAAACGGATACTTCTTCTCTTTGGCCCGTTCCTGCATTTTCGCTAAACGATCTTCAGGAATCGTGTTGACGTTGATCGCCACCACCGCGACTCGATCGGCATGCTTCTTTGCGAATGCGATCACTCGGTCTTCATAGTCATTCGACACCGGGCAGCTGTTACAGGTAAAGACTACGACCACGACCGGCTTGTCTTTCAGTTCTGCCAGCGAATGCTTTTTATCATCCACTCCGGGTAAGTCTGTCCATACCGGGGCGACATCACCGATGGCGAGTGGCTTGGCCTCTTCTTCAGCATGGGTTACAAGGCCCAATCCCAGCACACACAAGATTCCTGTGACGACTACCCCATTTCTCATCTGTTTAAAGCTCATCAGGTCTCCATGAACTGTACTGCAAGATTCGAACGACGTGATTCAAATTCTACTTGAGCGTTTCCAGGAACGCGATCAAATCCAGGAATTCTTGCATGGTCAACTGATCATACAGCTTTTCCGGCATCAACGAGAGTGATTGTGGTGCTCTCGATTCAATCTCTTTCAACGTCAGGTCATGCATCTTGCCGTCCGCCGTGGCAACCTTAATTTTTTCGGATTCCTCACTGACTAACAAGCCCTGAAGCACCTGGCCCGAGGTCAATTCGAAATTCCACGAGGTGAACTGCGGAGAGATCTCACGACTGGGCTCAAGGATGGATTGGATCAGTTTCGTACGGTCCATGGTCCGGGCAATCGTCGTCAGGTCGGGACCGACTCTGCCTCCTCGGCCATCCACGGTATGGCATTTATAACATCCCGCGGAATTCGCGTGAAAGAAGACACGGCGGCCAGCGGCCGGATCGCGGCCCCGATTGACCATTTGTTGTCGTTGTACGCCCGGGGGCAATGCCCCCACCGGCCCGGCGCCTCCCTCGACGTTCAAGCCTCCGAAGCCCCCCATGGCCCCACCCATTCCACCACGCTGCGTGGGGTTCGTCGCGCTGGCGATTTGATTCCATTCCATCAGCGATCTCAGCCGAAATGAGGGAGCGGAATTCGCCGTTGACCGCTTCGGCTCAGCCAATGCACGCTGAATCTGCTCTTCCAATTCTGTTTCGGCGGTCGGAGAAGCCCGATCGCCGCGTCCTCCTCGGCCCCCCCTGTCGCGTCTGTCTCCTCTGTCCACGAGTGGGTCCTGTGGCACTTCCTCGGGGGTGCCATCGTTGGGTACTTTTGGCGCAGAATTCAGTGACTCGGCAAAACGCTTAATGACGAGTGCCTCGGGTCCCTTTGCCCCGACGCCGCGCAACGTCCGCAGGGCTTCAATCTTCAGCACAGGTTTGTCGCCCAGTAGAATCTTGTTCAAAGTTTTCCTCGCCGAGTTCTCTGGCGAGTCTTCTTGCACAGCGGCCGTCAAGCCCGCAATCGCTTCGGCTCGAGCGACTTCAGATTGTGCTGGATCACCAGCAATTGCAACCAGCAGGTCCGAGGTCCGCGGTAATACAGAAAGCTGGAGCGTCCTGATGACTTCCAGTCGCAGTCGTTCATCGGGACTGGCCAGCAGTTTTTCAAACAGCTCCACGGTTAATGCCGGATCACTGGGCGAAACCATCCGTAAGGCCAGAGTTCGGACGCCCGCAGGAACCTCCTTTTGAACCAAGGGCAGGACGTATTTCGAAGCCGGCGTCTTATCGAACTCGGTGGGATTGACGCCATCCAACATTTCCAGACCGGCAAGAGTCGCCAGGAACAGATCCGAGGTCAGCGCCGGGTCACTCAAAATGGCTTCAAGTTGGGGGCGAAAGTCCTTGAGTTTCTCCTCGGCTACCCATTGCACCAATAATCGCTTAACCAAAGCATCCTGGTCCTTCCAAAACAGGGTGAGTAACTCTTTATTTTGGGGGAATCGTTGACGAGCGGCCAGAACGAGTCCAATGCGAAATTGTGAGGATGGATTGTTGGCTTCGTTGCCTTGGCGCCCCGAGCCCCGGCCGGAGTTTTGTCGACGCTGGAGTTCGATGATCGCAGCCTGTCTCTCTTCGACCG
>JAQGHT010001024.1 GCA_028291565.1 Planctomycetaceae bacterium
GAACCAGAAATAGATCGCGACAGGATATCCTTCAGAAAGATTGAGGGATGTCGCGAGATAGAGCGGCAAGATCGCCCGCATTCCGTAATAGGAACAGCGCTCGGCAAATTCGCCCCAGAAGAAGAAATAGATCGCGGTGGGATGCGATTGAGCTGGAATCTGCTCACTGTCTGTGATTTCCGCCATGAGTGTTCCTCGTTGTTTTCATAAGTCAGTCTGGCGACAGGACTCAGCGTCCCTGCCGGCCACACCTCACCAATCCTGTACACTGCCGTCAGCCCGACGCGATACGGGCAAATAACCGCGCTGATACGGATACTTCGCCGCGGCGGCTTCATCGATATCGCAGCCCAATCCAGGTGTGTCTGTCACATGCAGATACCCATCGACAAAGGTCGGCCCGCCTTGAATGACGTCGGCCACCTGAGGCGGGTGGACGACCCATTCCTGAACTCCAAAATTGGCTGTCGCGAAGTCCAGATGCACATTCGCCGCATGCGTGATGGGTGCGATATCCGGCGGTCCATGCCAGGCCGTTTGAACGTGGTAACATTCGGCGATCGCCGCAATTTTCCTCGCTTCCGTGATCCCGCCGACGTGAGCCAAATCACAGCGAATGAAGTCGATCAGTTGTTCGGTGATCAGTGGCAGGCATTCCCATTTGTCCGTGAACAGTTCGCCCATTGCCAGGGGTGTGGTGGTGTGCTGCCGGATAATTCGGAAGCTTTCTTTGTTCTCGGGACGGATTGGATCTTCCAGAAAGAACAGATGGTAGGGCTCCAGTTCCTTGCCCAGCCGGGCTGCCTGAATGGGTGTCAGTCGCTCATGCACATCATGGAACAAATCAATCTCGTCACCCAATTCGCGACGCAAATGCTCGAACAATCGCGGCACCGTGCGCAGATAGGGGCCAGGCTCCCAGATTTCTTCAACCGGTAAGGCTTCACCAGTCGGCGAATTTCCGCGTCCCGAACCGTAAGTCCCGCGAGTTCCTGGAATCGAGGTTTGACAACGAACCACCTTGAAACCCTTGGCAATTAACGCCCGCGCGTTTTCAGTTGTCTCTTCAAAAGTCTCACCAGCCGCATGGGAATAACATAGGACGCCATCACGCGTTTTGCCTCCCAACAGTGAATAGACTGGCATTCCGGCACGTTTGCCCTTGATGTCCCACAAGGCCAGATCGACGGCCGCCAATGCCGAATTCAAAACGGGACCTCCGCGCCAGTACGTGCCGCGAAACAGGAACTGCCAGATGTCTTCGATCCGATCAGGGTCACGGCCAATTAACAATGGGCGAATGTGCTCGTTCAATGCCTCAGCAACAGCCAATTCGCGGCCGTTGAGAGTTCCGTCGCCAACGCCATAGATGCCTTCGTCCGTGATGATTTTCAGCAAGACGAAATTGCGGCCCGGACAGGTCACAATAGTACGGACATCAACGATTTTCATGGTGCTTCCGATAATGTTCACAGGGAATCGTACCAAGGTCGCCTGGATCTTGAGGGGCGACAGAGCCGTTCCCCCAATATTGTCACGAGATCGGCTACATTATTGCTTGTGGACTTCTCAAAATGAGCTTCGTGATTTCTGGTGGGCAGCCAATTCGCAATGGATGTCGGCCGGCGATGCCACGGCTGACATGCAGCATGACCGGATCTTCCCAAAAAACACCTTCGGCATAATAACAGCCAAACCGGCTGGGGCAGTACACTGGTCCGATTAGCGGCAGACGGACTTGCCCCCCATGGTTGTGACCAGAGAGCATCAAATCCACTCGTTCCCGCTGCGCGTGCCCGATGTTATCTGGAGTATGGCTCAAGAAGAAACGCAAGGCATCGGGAGGGCAATCCTGGAATGACGGATTCTTCCCCATCCAGGGAAACTCAGAACCCTTCAGGGCGATTTGATGCCCGTCTCGTTCGATGTATTGCGTGGTCACAGAGACATCCAGCCAACCCAAGCGAGTCAACTCCTGGCGGATGGGCTCTGTTTCCAGCTGCCAGTCATGATTTCCCAGGATAAACAATCGACCCAGTGGCGCCTGCAACCGATCAAAAGTCTCTGCAAACCAGGGGAGCAGTTTTGGGTCATCGAATAAATCGCCCGTGAAGCAAATCAAGTCGGCATGAAGTTCCTGGGCCTTCTCGACGACTCGCTGAAAATAGGTAATGTCGACGGTGCCGATGAAATGGACGTCACTGAAGTGCAGAATGGACAATCCGTCCCAGGCCAACGGCAACCGCGGAATCAAGAATTCACGCCGATGGACTTGTAACTGGAAGACCTCGTTGCCGGGAAGACTGGTCATCCAAGCGTACGGACCAAGGCCCACGGGACTGCGACCAAGCTCCTGACCAATATGCTGCTGCTGGCTTTCGATTCTTAACTGCTGGCGAGGAGTCGGACGCCAAATTCGCCGCGTCACGCTCCACCAAAAGCGGAGTGTCGCCAGACCGAAGAATGCGAAGACAAACCACCAGGCCAGGGTGAGATCATTCCAACTGCCGCCTCGCAACAGCTTGGGGCCATACCATCCGGTTGCGAGTAAAATGACAGCCGGAACGAAAAGCAACAAGAGATAATGGATCTTATGACTGACGTGAATCAGCCATTCCGGCAATGGATAGCCATGCAGGCGATTGACGATGGCCACCATCAAAGCCGCGTTCCCGTTGCAGATGATTATCCACCACAGAACATAACACAAAACGGACAACGCTGTCTCCCTTTCTTTCGCGATCTCGAACGATCAATAAGTGGCTCGGCCGCCCGAGATATCGTAGCATTGGCCCGTGGTGAAGCTGGCGTCGGGACTCGCCAGGTAATGCACCAGCGCGGCGACTTCTGCGATGGTGCCTGGCCGGCCCATTGGAACTCGCGAGACCATGAAATCACGAGTGGCCTGCGGCATGGTGTCCATCATCGGAGTGTGAATTACGGCGGGACTGATGCTGTTGATTGTGATGTCTCCGCGAGTCGCGACCTCTTTGGCCATCGACTTGGTCATCGCGATCATGCCAGCTTTCGAAACACTATACGGGAGCAGATTGGGATTGCCCTCTTTCCCTGCAATCGAAGCAATGTTGACAATCCGTCCGAAATTCTGAGCGAACATTCCGGGCAGCACGGCTTTGCTCCAGAGGAAAGCACCGATCAAATTAATTTGCAACACCCGTTCCAGATCACTTCGCACCAATTCGTGGCTGGGACCAACCGGTCCGAGAATCCCCGCGTTGTTGACCAGAATACTGGGTTCTGGACCGTTAGCTCGCAATTCACTGAGTGCAAGCTGGATGTCCGCTTCGGATGTCACATTACCAGCGAGAGCGACTCCGCCGATGTCCACGGCGACGCGAGTTGCAGCAGCGTGATCGAGGTCAAATACCGCGACGGTCGCTCCGGCGGCAGCCAGACGCCGGGCGATTCCTTCACCGATGCCCTGCCCCGCACCCGTCACGATGGCCGTCTGGCCTTTCAAACTGAAAAAAGATGCTGTCGGATCCATGTTGACTCTGTTGCGTATCGCACGAAGTGAAACTGCGGTCATGTTCTCAGGTGGAATTCCGTTTTGAGGTAGGGAAGACCATTCGATGCCGTGCTGGTTGAACCTTTTCGGAGCCGAGATTGTCTGGCTATACCGCCAACGGTTGAGAATGAGACGTTTGATCGCGGGGACAAGTATTGATAAAGACTCAATCGTGGCCGCGAACAGTATATACCGTACGCGGGCAGAAATGAGACGTTTCGAACGCGGGGGTATATATTGACAAACAACTCATTCGTCACCGCGAACAGTATAAATCCCACGGGCGAATTTTACCGCTTGGGACCGCTGCTGGGCAGCGATACAATATCGACATTGAGACCAAACAGCGCCTGAGGCAGAGACATTATGGCCAAGAAAACATCGAAGTCGGACGATCCGAACTCGAAAATGATTGCTCGGAACCGTCGAGCCCGGCACGAATATGACATTCTGGACGAATTGGAATGTGGAATCGTGCTGCGCGGTAGCGAAGTAAAGAGTCTCCGGGATGGAAAAGTTTCCCTGGAAGAAGCCTACGCGAAGATCCAGGACGGCGAACTTTGGCTGCTGGGATGTGATATCGCCGAATATCCTCAGGCGAATATCATGAATCACGAGCCACGGCGGGACCGCAAACTGCTGCTGCATCGCCGGGAATTGCAGAAATTCGCAGCTTGGGCAGATCAACGCGGCCACACGCTGATACCGCTGGCGATGTACTTTACTGAAGGTAAGGTCAAAGTGGAGATCGCGGTCGGTAAGGGCCGGCAACTCCACGACAAACGAGAAAAATTGAAACAGGACGCCGACAAACGAGAAATGCAGCGGGCTCTTTCCCCACGCGGTCGCAAGGAATAGTGATTTTCGTGCGGCAATCCCAACGTTTTTGTGCCAGGGGTCAGGTCTTCAAATTTCAGTTTTGGCCTCCGAATAAATAATAACGTGGATCAGACCGTCTGATTTCGAGCAAATTCAGAGGCTGATCGTGGCTCCAAAACTGAAATTTGAAGACCTGACCCCGCGCGAAGTTGAACAACACCAAGATTGACACCCTCGAACCGAAGGAGCAACACGTGATACAGGTAGATCTGTCCGGGCAAGTTGCCATTGTGACCGGCGGCGCCCAAGGCATCGGCCGGGCGATTGTCGAGCAGTTTCTCGCCAACGGTGCCTCCGTTGTGATCGTGGATATCCAGGAATCAGTCGCACAACAGACGGTGATCGAACTGGGAGCCGGCGACAAATTGCTGGCCATCGGCGGCGACGTTTCCAATTCGGCGACCATGCAACGCGTGGCGACGGAAGTGGTGGCCAAGTTTGGAAAGATTACGATCCTGATCAATAATGCCGGAATTAACACGGCCAAAGATCGAGTACCCATCCACGAATACCGGGACGAGGATTGGAATCGTATTCTGCAAGTCGACCTGACGGGCGTATTCACGACCAGCAAGGCCATTATTCCGCACATCCTGCAAGCAGGAGGCGGACGCATTGTCAACATCGCCTCGATCGCGGGACTCGTTCCTTTGCGGTTGCAAAGCGCGTTCGTCGCTGCCAAGGCTGGCGTCATCAATCTCTCGAAATCGATGGCCCTGGAACTGGGCCCGCAAAACATTCTGGTCAACGTCGTCGCCCCGGGCTCAACGCTGACGGCGGGCACGAGAGCCCTGTTTTACGGCGCGGACGGGGCTTATTCCAAGAATGCAGCCAGTCTGATTTCGCATATTCCACTGGGACGTCCGGGCGAAACCCACGAAATCGCAGCGGCCGTCCTGTTCCTGGTAGCTCCCGAAGCCAGTTACGTCACCGGCTG
>JAQGHT010001061.1 GCA_028291565.1 Planctomycetaceae bacterium
CATGGCCACTCCTTATCCGGAAGATGAACGGTGACAGCTTCTATTCATCAGCTTTGGGACTGCTGAGCGCAATCAGGCCCAAGCCCACAATGACAATCGCTCCGGCACTCAACAACCACGTCGCTGGCAGATGCTTTTCGGGGACCGTGGCCCAGCCTTGGGTGGAGAGCTGGTGCTCGTAATAGAAGAGCAGCGCTAACAGGCCGTTGTGGCTGACGTGCAAGAGGATACCGGGTAACAGACTGTTCGTGCGCCAGCGAATCCAGCCGAGGATGCAACCCAGGAATGTCGTCGGCGCCAGACGCTCAATGGCTAACGTGTCGACGGCGACCAGGTGGAACAAACCAAATATCAGCCCCGTGACAAACACGTTCCGCCAGCCGTCCAACTTGGGCTGCAAGGCACGATACAAATATCCGCGGAAACAG
Organism: Planctomycetaceae bacterium; assembly: GCA_028291565.1. Lineage (GTDB taxonomy): Bacteria > Planctomycetota > Planctomycetia > Planctomycetales > Planctomycetaceae > JAKFVC01. Next base: position 429 of record JAQGHT010001061.1, read on the forward strand.
AATTCCTCGCAAACGGCGGGCAGGATCGCGAACGACAGCAGGACCAAAACCAGGGGCGCCTGACGGCAGCGTTCGATCAATTGTTTGGCCAGCTCGAACTTGCTGATGTCGATGTTGACGATGTTCCAGTTATCCAGAAACAGAATCAGTTCGTGTGCGAACGGCCAGAGGGAAACTCCACAGAGGATCGCGCCGGGAATCGCCAGCAGCGGCGGCCAGCGCCAGGCAAAAGCCAGGCGAAACGGGACGTGTCCCGCGGAGGCGGCCCATAAGGGCAATCCAATGAACGCGACGAATGTCGCCAAACTCGTGAGAGTCAGTTGCAGTTCAATTTGTTGTCCCGCAACGCTCGATAACACGCCTTTCAGAACAAAACAGAGCGGAAACAAGCAGGCCAGACATAGCATGGCCGAAGCCAACTGTGGCGTGGACTGTGGCAGGGGTGGTCGGCGAAAGAGATCGGCCCAGGCGGTCTGCGATTCATACAGAATCGCATGCGTTCCAAATATCCGAGCGGCAAAGGCCAGGGCCGCAGCGGCGTAAAGCGTGGTCGATCCGACGACGAGAGCCGCCGACATCAGATCGCCCTGCCCCATCAGGAGATCGCGGGCCAACAAGACGACATTCAGCAACGGCGCAACCATCAACGGCCCGGCCAACTTCACGCCCGGCAACAGCCCTGCCAGTCCCGGCCCCAACGAAACCAGCATTAAGGGAATCAAATAGGCTTGAGCTTCCTTGAAGCTGCGAGCGAAACTCGTGAGCGCCAAGAGCACTGCGGAGAAGAACGCCGCGAACAGAATGAGCAGGGAAAAGACTTCCAGTACCGTCACGAATGAGAGTCCCTGCTCCCCAAACAGCATCACTCCCATGCCACTGACCAGCAGAGTGACGGTCATCGATGTCAAGTTGATCGCTGCGGTTAAAAAGGCCACTGTCAATACGGCGACGTACTTGGCGAACAGCAGCGCCAGACGTGGAACGGGCGCCGCGACGAGCATTTCCAACGTACCACGTTCACGTTCTCCGGCGGTGAGGTCGATCGCCGGATAAACCGCACCTGTAATCGTCATCAGGATCAAGACCACGGGAATAATGGCCGCCAGCATTTGATTCTGGACTTCTTCGGGGTCCCGAAGCGGCAGTTCGCTGTATAGCAATGGCTCGGGCCGCTGCGAAACACCCAAACGCTGCAGGCGATAGCCCAGCATCGCGGTATTGGCTTCCTGCAACAGCGACTCCACATACTTCAGAGCGCGCTCTCCCAGTTTATTGCCGGGCAGGTAGACCACTTCCAGATCAATTGCAATGTCCTGACCTTCCCTCAATTGCGGTTTCGAACCGTGCTTCAGCCGCAGGCCCACATCAATCGAATAGTCACGCACTTCGTGTTCGAGATTCGAAACGACTTGATAGCTGAGCTGTGGAACCGTCTGTTTCGAGTCCTTCCGATCCGATTTAAGCGTCCCGTTCTTGCGATTGAGAGCTGCCGCGCCATTCGCCAGACAGGTCGTCAAGATGGGTTCGGCAGACTCCGATTCCAGACCAATGATGTATTCCACTCTCAGATTGGTCGCCGTGCTGAGCACGAAGCGTTGAAACGCCAAAGTCAGCAACGGATACAACAGAATCGGCATCAGCAACAGGGTGACGATGGTCCGGCGATCGCGCAGGGTCTCTCGCAGTTCCTTCAGAGTCAAACGTGCCAGGCGCGGCAAGAACGGAGACGAAGGACGGTTTAAGAATTCAGACGGATTTGACTCGACAGGGGGCATTGACGATTCCCGCGCGGGCATGGTTCAAACAAGTCTCGTTCCGAGTTACCCGGGAATGGCTGAATCGCCTGGCACTTCGATTGGAAATCACATACTGGATTCTGGAACACACATTCGACGTCGCCAAAGTCGCCGGGCATTGGAACTGCATGCAGCTCATGAATCAACCGTCGCACTCTGCTGCAAAATCGGCGACTAGGCTGGATCAGGCCCCGTTGCCACGCGGCGAAACTTCACCCGGTCTCGGCTCGCGTCTGGAACCGTCCGGCGGAGGCCCATCGGGTGGTGGCCCGTTAGGTGGTGGTCCATTGGGGCCACGACCACGCCCGGGACCGTCACGGCCCGGAGGACCGTCACGACCGGGACCATCTCGCCCCGGGCCGCCACCTCGACCGTCTCCGGGAGGTCGAGGGAGATCAAAGGCTGCGATGAACACTCGCCGCAGCTCATGCAAATGCATTTGTTTCAAGAAAAGAGGCTGAGATTCCGGAGGGGTTTGCAGGAATTCAGACTGCATCTGTGGCGTGAGTGTGCGAAACAGATTTTCGCGCAATTCTTCGCCTTCTGTGGCTGCGAACTCGCGGCGCGCTTCTTCGGACAGGCTGGCGAAGATCCACATCATGCCTCGCGGCGGCGTTCCTGCCCGATCGCCACCCCGAAGTTCAAAGCTATTGAAACGTAATTGTTTAGGAGCGATCGCGGCTGCCGCCTTAAAGAACTCGTCAAGGACTTGCGGAACGAATTGCGAGGCCCCGTCTTTGGGATGGCGCAAGTCGGCCAACAAACTCAGCAGACGTTCATATCGCAAAGTTCCGGTGATTTTTCTCATTTTTTCCAGCTGTCCTGGATCGACCTGGCTGCATTTGGCCACGCACGCTTCCAGCGTCGCCATCAGCGATTTGATCTCATCGCTGGATGCCAGGTGAGGAAACATCTTGCCACCCGATTCGCGGCCGTCGAAGCCTCGAAGTTGCTCTTCCTGCTGTCGCTTTTGCTCTTGCCGAATCCGCATGACGACCAGCCGCTTCTTTTCCGGTGTGTCGGCAATCCGCAGCAAATCGCGCTGCCCCACGTCCAAATCTTTCAGCCAGTCGCAATAGCGTTGCATGGCTGCTTTCAGACTGGGATTGGCTTCGACTTCCTGGTGCAGTTGGCGCACGTGGTCCTGCTCCGCCCGGTTCAGTTTCTGGAAGTCCAGATACTTGCGGGTCAACTCCGCTCGGTCGGAATCGGACAGTGACGAGATTTCTGACCGCCGCTTGGAGAGTTCCGCTTCAGAAGTGGATTGTTGGGCCGCGCCGATTTCCGCCCAGACGAACTGGCTGACAAGACAGACGAGAATAGCCAACAACCTGGCGTTCGACGAACCCTGTCGAAATTGTCGTCGGGAGTCGACGACTGGCGAGGTTCCTGGACTGGAATCAGATTCAGTTCGCCGCATCCGGCACCTCATCTTTATCTTTAAACGGATCGTGCTTTTCGAGTTGCCGCAAGAATTCGATGTCCCCGATTTCCCGATAATTGTCCAGATTTTTGATAAGAGGCAATTCTTCCACCAGTTGTCGCGAAGGCTCGGGAATCCAGCGGTTCGTCAGGAGATATCCGACAAAGGCGACCAAAATGAGTGCGATAGCCCAAGTCGCCAGCACTCCCACACGTCGAGCCCAGAGAATACTGGAGGTGTACCAGTCCCACGAGGCAGGCCGGTTTTCCAGGCGCGCCATCGACATTGTCTTACGGCTGAACTGCTCTGAAACCTCGGGACGCGGCAGCAGGCTGAGCATATCCCAAGTCCGTGACAGGATATCAACCTCACGCCGGGCCACTTCGCTGCGAGTCAGTTTTTGTTCGATCTCCGCGGCGATTTTCTCATCGAGCTCACCGTCCAGGTAGGCTGTCAGATTCTCGCGTTCATCCGGAGTGAATCGAGTGATTTTTTCCATAAAACAAAACAGGCTCAGACGGACGTTAAATCAAGCTGATTATTGTTGGACGAACATTCCTGTCCGTCGTGTGTTTTGTTGGACGAACATTCCTGTCCGTCGTGTGTTTTGTAGGACGGACATTCCTGGCCGTCGTGCTCTCGCTGGACGGAAATTCCAGCCCGTCCAGCATTTTTTACGACATCCGTTCTGGTCGTCGTATTATTCTCAGAACATACCTTTCTGTCCGCCGCCGCCCGAAGACGGACAGGAATGTCCATCCTACATCGGGGAAGACGGACACGAATGTCCGTCCTACTTGAATTACGACGACGTCGGGAACGCACCGCTCCAGACGTCTCCGTTTTTGACGTAGTTTTCCAGTTTGACCCGTAAGGCTTCCCGAGCCCGCGAGAGCAACGATTTCACCGCGGCCTCGGTGAGGTCCATCGTAGCTCCGATATCGGCGTAACTCATTTCTTCAAATTTATGTAACAAGACTGCCAAACGTTGGCGGTCATTCAGGCAGGTTAAGGCCGCTTGCACGACCTGAGTCATTTCCTTGTGATCGTATTGACGTGTCGGCATCATTCCCGATTTCTCTGCGACGCGCTGTTCTTCCATCCGCGGCAGGGCTGCACTTTCATTTCCCGTATTGAGATCCACCTCTTTGCGCCGGCCCTTCGTACGCCGCGAATTGCTGGCCAGATTGTTGGCGATCTTGAACAACCACGTGGAAAACTTCGCAGTCGGGACATATCCGTGCCGGGCGCGATAGATCCGCAGGAATGTTTCCTGAGCCAGATCTTCAGCCGTTTCCTGACTTCCCACGAGATGATAGAACACGTGGATCAAGCGGTCCTGATAGTTCAGAACCAGCTCTTCAAAGGCGGATTCATCCCCTTCCTTGGCGCGCAGCATCAACCGCACGTCTGGATCTCGCAGACTCAGTTGCATGCCGTTATCTGTCGAGGCGGCATCTGTCATGGACCGATTTCTTCTCAAAGATTTCGAGAAGCTCTCTGTTGTCTGCGGTTTGAGCTGCAAAAGACTGACCGGCGGCCGCCGGGTTGAACTGTCGCATTCAAATCCGCAATAGAAGTAACACCTGTTCGGGACGAAGGTTTCGTTCGCAACGTGCCTTGAATTTGGCGATCAGGAAAAAGTATACCGCATCCACAACAAATTGACACGCGGGGAACAATAAAGACAAGAACTCTTTATCAAGGCGTGTTCACCAAGAGGTTGCGTTTCGCCGTTGGAGTTCTTGGTTCAACCAGCGTGAGCAGGCCTCACGAGTTCGACTACACTGCCTGAAGGCGGGACTCCAATATCGCCGGAATCACTGCGCTTTACCACGCACGGTTAAGGATGAGACGTTTGATCGCGGGGATCAGTATTGAAAAACACTCATTCGTGGCCGCGAACAGTAAAAAGCGTTTCAATGCTGGAATTCAACGGACCTTTGGGTAGTGCGGAGGTCCTGGAGTTCGCAGGCATTTATGCTGTTCGCGATGACGAATGAGTTGTTTATCAATATATACTCCCGCGTTCAAACGTCTCATTTCTGCTCGTGCGC
>JAQGHT010000891.1 GCA_028291565.1 Planctomycetaceae bacterium
CCACTGGAATCTGTCGCGGTTTCAGACTGGGAAGTTTCGGAAGATGAATCTTCAGGATGCCGTTCGAGAATTCGGCCGACACGCCATCTTCATCGACGCGGTCAGGCAAAGTCAGCTGTCGTTGCCAGTTGCCACGAAGTCGTTCGTGCCGCCGAAATCGGTCCTCGGCAATTCCTTCGGGACCACGGCGATCCCCCTTCAACGTCAGGATGCCACCGGCGACCGTCAGGTCCAGATTTTCCGCCCCGACGCCGGGCAGCTCTGCGACGAGCAAAAATTCCGCATCCAGCTCGTAGACATTGACGGGCGGGTATTGCCGTTCCAGTCGCAGTCCGGAAATGGCATCTTGATGCTTTCCAGAAGCCGGTCAAATTCGCGTTCCAGGTCTCGGAGCGAACCCCAAGTTTGACGCCAGCGAAACACCGCCATGGATGTACCTCAAACCAACAGTTTGAATCCGAGCCACCGAGATTACTCGTTGTGAATGGCCTTCTGCCAAAATGATTTTTTAGGCACATGACAACAGGACGAGCGACATAGAGTCGTATTCTTCGTCCGTTTGCAGTTTGTCAATCACCATTGCACAAGAAGTGTGTGGCAAAACTCGTTCCGCCGGAAGCATCCCTGACACGCGGCAGAAATGCGAAAATCGTTCCGCCATAACCACTGTTTAAATATTGGCTTATATCCTAGGAGTGAATCCTTTCGGAACTTACGAGTTGAAGTTTGTGGCTGCCAATATGACAGCGGATCTTGGTGGGATGGTGGTCGCCGAAACGGCAGCCCGCACTGCTACGGCCACGGCAGCACTTCGAGCGAACCGTTTGTCAGCGACTTGTGTCCGAATTCTTGACCGGACAGGATGACTTAATTGCTGTTTTATAAGCGCGAGCGTCAGGACACGCAAAGTCGGGTTTAACTGACTGACGGATAATGGATTGTGATCAATCTCAAAATCGAGTGTTGTGGACTTGAACGTCCTGCCTCACGCTTCTACAATCTTCTTTCCCGGTCCACCAATAAAGAATTGGTAACCAGCGAAAGTGTTACCGCCCCTATAGCTCAATCGGTAGAGCAAATGACTCTTAATCATTAGGTTCAAGGTTCGATTCCTTGTGGGGGCACTAGTTTAAATCCTTGCTGGGTCGCTTCTTGCGGCTCTGTGTTGAGGAAATCGAAGTCACTGAGGCCGTTGGTTTAACCAACGGCCTCAACGTCTTTCAGGCTGCTTGCTGCGACATGGGCATCAGTTCAAGGATGCTTCTCGCAAGTGTTGGCAATTTGCGTTGCATCGGGAAACCGGTAGAAGACGTCAGATCGTAGGACGTATTTGCGGCCGTCCTCCAGTGCGCGCCCCTCATGCCACCATTCGTGCAGAAAGAAGAGCGCGTCGCCGGCATGTGGTACGACAACGGCCTCTTCTTGACGAACTCCATCGGTCACCACGTTGGAATAGAATACGGTCTCGCCCCCCTTGAATCCGTCATTCAGATAGAAGAGGCATGTCAGGCGGCTCCGTACGACAGGAGATCGTTCGACCACGCCGTCCTTATGCCGCTTGAATCGCTGGCCGATGTCGTAGCGATAGTAGCGAAAGTTTTCGTCTAGACCGACTGCCACTGCGCCTTCTAAAACTCGAGGCACGAATGGTAAGCACCGCTGCCAGAGCTCGGTGGCCAGATTTGTGTCGGTGAACTCTGTCCGGTCATTGTCGCGGATGTCAGAACGCATTTGGGGACCAGAGGCAGTCCGCACGGCCGCCCGCTGAAACCCCAGCGCCTCACCCCGATCGATGAGTTCACGGCACTCGTCAGGGGAGAGCAAGTTTTGAACTGTGAACAAATTGTCGCAATAATTCATGACCTGCATTCGTTCACCATCCAAAACTAGGGGCCGGAATGAACCCGGCGGAGGTCAAGAACTGTTGTGATCATTGTGTGACATCGGTTGGTCGTGATTTGCGGAATACGAATTCGTTGCAACCATGTCCACCAGCGCACGTCTTGAGTTGCTGGAGTTGAAATCCACGATCTCGATAGAAATTGAAGATCTTTTCAGGCGTGGCGACTTCGAAGGGCAATCCCCCCACCCAATCTACCACATCCCGCCAGGCGGACATACCGCGCATGCTCCCCTGGGAATAATTCCGCCAAGTGTGAAAGGGGCGCCCCATCGCGAGATCGCGGAGCGTTGTCGGGCCCCAGAGACGAATTGCCGCAGGCCATAAAATCAACCACCGCAAGCCCCGCGGAAGCCGATTGTAAGCCCGTTTTACCTTTAACCAGACTCGACTTGTCCGGCCTTGATCGTTGTAGATCGCGATGAAGAGATTTCCACCGTCTTTAACCAGATCTGACGCATGATCGAGGGCCTGTAAGAGATTACCGGTATGGTGTAAGACTCCCCAGGAGTAGACGATGTTCCATTGGCCGAGGGTCTCGAGATACGGCTTGTCGAGGACTGATCCTTGCTCGATGGTCCAGCCATTGTCGTTGGGAAAATATCGCTGCTTCAGTTCCGTAGTGCAGTCGACGGATTGAGGGTCGAAGTCGAAAGAATGAACCGTGGCGCCGAGCCTTCGCGCTGCCAGACTTAACAAACCGCTGCCCGAACCGATGTCCAGAAAACGTTTCCCCTGCAATGTTGTGACGTCGAGCATCTCGCAAAGTGAACGTTCGGCTTGAAGAATTCGGCTTTCATTGAGTTCAGTCAAGAAGCGCGACCAGTTTTCTCCAAACCGAAACCGATTTCCGGCTTGAATTTCTGCGGCATGCCGTGAACTCATATTGCGAATCTCAATTCGATTTTTAACTGTCATCTTACAGGATTCTTCACAATTCATCCCTAAACTCCAGCCGCGGTGACAACCATTTTGGTTGCACGCATTCCTTTTTGCGAGGTATGTCCGTGGCTCGTGTCAGACTTTGGGTCAGCGGTGTGGCTGGAATTGGAAATGTCTTTATCGTGCAACACGATGACGGTGGTCAACACTGTCAGCCGCTCAAGAGTCCACCCGGCAAGGACGACCGGGTCGGGACCATGTATGACGGGGAATTCCTGGGATATCTGG
>JAQGHT010001064.1 GCA_028291565.1 Planctomycetaceae bacterium
CTCTCCGCCGAGTTGCGGTTGGAACCGGTCGCCCCGTTGTCTGCGGAACGACGAGCGGAGATTGTCGCCCAGGCCACGCACGAATTGCCGAAAGCTCGAACAGTGGCAATGTCGAGTCGAAGTCGCCGCTGGGTTCGCTGGCTGGCATTGACTGCGGGATCGGCTGCGGTCGTCACGGCCATTGCGGTTTCGCTGCCGAGAACTCGGCCGCAGAATATTTCAATGCAAGAATCCAAAGCGATTCAGGCTTTAAAACAGGCTGTGGTGACGGGCCGCGAAGAGCGCGACGTGCGATTTCAGGACAATGACAAGTTGGCCGAAAAACTGGATTCGGTAAGTCAGAAAGAGTTCGTGGACAAACTTGCTGCAGTCACTGCAACTCAGCCGAAGGGTGAATCGTTAGACGATTACTCTACCTTTCAGAGTGTGAAGTCAGGGCGAGTTCAAGGCCCGGCTACGTCGGTTGACGGGTTCGTGACTTCAAATGAATTGAGCGAGATTCCAGCCGGGGCCAACTCGGAGCAGGGTCGGCCGTCTATGAAAGGCAAGCCAGGCGAAAAATCCCCAACGGCCGAGCCGGAAAGTTCGGAGGCCAAGTCGGGAGGAGGCGAAGTCCCGGGCGGCCAGCCCAAGAGTTCTCAACCAAACACCACTAACGGTACGGCCTCAGGTTCCAGTAACGGCAAAGCATTGCCGTTAGCTCGCTATATACAGAACGACGTCCAGTACTTTCCGCAGGGCCCTGAGTTCCGCTTGAGTCAGCAAACTAAAGCTCTGGAGGCCTACAAAGCGCGGAAAAAGGGCGAAACGAATGGTCAGGGCGATTCCAAGCCGAACAAAAGCGACGAGAGCCAATCGCAGAAACCCGAGAACTCAGCAACTCAGCCATCCACTCAGGGGAGAAATGCGAATTCAAATGCTGGAGTTGCCGGAAATCCATCAAAGGGATCGAACGAGGGAAAGTCAGCTGGACAAGTTGATTCGTCAAGAATGATCGGATCAATCAGAAACAGGGCCGGCACCAATCAAACGACGATTTCTGGCCTTGAATCAGATAAATCGCCAAGTCAAGGTTCGAGGCCGTCCAAGCCGCGTTCCGATGCGCCGGCCCAACCGGCCAGCGATCCGGCGCAGCCAGAATCCAGACTTTCATTTGGTATCTCGAGCGGCACAGACTCGAATGTCCAATCTGCCCCGAATCTGCTGCCCCAACGAAGGGGCTTTTCCCAGCTGGAAGCGGGAAAACTCGCAAAGTCAGCCGTCGCTGGTGGTGACCAGAAAGATGGATCTCGAAATCCTGCCGCCCTGTCCATTCCAGGGGGCACGACTGAACTGAGTCGACCGTTGGGAACGAGCAGCAGTAAGAAGGGGAAGCAACTCCACGGCGAGATTGCCAGCAATTCAGCAGCTCCGGGTGAAAAGCAAGGGGATTCCCGATCACTGTTCTACGATGGTGAAGTCGGGAAAAAGGAGTCAGGCGGACAAAAAGATTCCAAGCCAGGCAATTTACCAGCACATGCGGCGGCTCCTCTCCCCGAAGTCAAACCCTCGGAACGGAATGAGAAGGGACTCAAGCAAATTGACGACTCCATTTCGGCCTACGATCACCTCGATATCGCGGTGGAGAAGAGTGACGCCAACGGTATCGTGGGGCTGAAAAAGGATGAATATGCATGGGCCAAATACGGACGTGCGCTGGAAGCAGAACGCTTGCGTCCTGGAAGTGTGCCATTGGAAGAGTTGAGACGGCTTGAGCGCGAGTCTGAAACCCTGGGCCGGCAACCGCGAGTTCAGCCCGATCCCAGCGGCGCCGAGGCCTATCAGCCGATCTTTGAGAACTCCTTCATTTCGCCAACTCAAGAACCGCTTTCCACGTTTTCAGTTGATGTCGATTCGGCGTCCTATGCCAATATGCGTCGTTTTTTGCAGAACGGCCAGGTGCCTCCACCCGATGCCATCCGAATTGAAGAACTCGTCAACTACTTCGCCTATCAGTACCCTGTGCCACAGGACGGCAAGCCGTTCTCGGTCAACGCCGATATCGCCGCCTGCCCCTGGAGTCCAGGTCACAACCTGGTGCGGATCGGGTTGAAAGGGAAGGAAATTTCCAAGGAACAGCGTCCGCCCAGCAGCCTGGTATTTCTGGTCGACGTTTCCGGCTCAATGTCGGCAGAAAACAAACTGCCACTTGTTCGATCGTCGTTGAAGACACTCGTCGGACAACTGGACGAACGCGACCGGATTGCCATCGTGACCTATGCGGGAGAAGCGGGATTACGACTGCCGTCAACGCCCTTGACGCAGCGTGAGAGGGTCCTCGCCGCCATCGATGGACTGGGGGCGGGTGGATCGACCAACGGAGCAGCCGGAATTAACACGGCCTATGACATCGCTGCCAAGGAAGTCATTGAAAAGGGAACCAACCGCGTGATTCTCTGTACGGACGGAGATTTCAACGTTGGCGTCACCAGCAATGATGCCCTGGAGCAGATGATCCAGACCCGGGCCAAGAGTGGCGTGTTCCTGAGTGTCTTCGGGTTCGGCATGGGCAATCTGAAAGACAACAGGCTGGAGCAACTGGCCGATAAAGGGAATGGACAGTACGGCTATATCGACGACCGGCAGGAAGCCGACAAGGTGTTCGTCCAGGAATTGTCGGGGACACTGGTCACCATCGCCAAGGATGTGAAGATCCAGATCGATTTTAACAAAGACGCCGTCGCCGCCTATCGCCTGGTGGGTTACGAAAACCGGATTCTGGCGACCGAGGACTTCCACAATGACAAGAAGGACGCCGGGGAAATTGGGGCCGGTCACACGGTGACGGCCTTATATGAAATCGTTCCGGTCAAGGATCTGAAGCCAACGGAACAAACTCGCTGGATGACCGTCAAGTTGCGCTACAAGCAGCCTGAAGCGTCAACGAGTGAGTTACTGGAGAGTCCGCTGATGGGACAGCCCGGCCAATTGAAACTGGCCTCGTCCGACTTCCAGTTCGCGGCCGCGGTGGCCTCGTTCGGGATGCTCTTGAGGAACTCACAGCATGCCGGCCAGTCGAATTGGGGCATGGTCAAAGAGTTGGCTCAGTCTGGCCTGAGCAACGACCAGTACGGACATCGGTCCGGCTTCCGTCGCCTGATCGATCAAGCCGAGAGTTTGCTCGGCGAACGCCGTCCGGCAGCCCCTCCCGAACCGGACTCGACGGCGAATGGTAAGTACAAGAGCCTGTTGCGGCGACTGAATGTGCCGGAAGACGCACAGAAGTATGGTCAGTACCGCGACTATGGCTTCGATCAAACAAAGGCCTACGGCGGAGCCGAGAACCTGCCTGAAGGCTACTGGGTCTATGTCGCTCCCTACTGGTACATCTGGGGAGAAACGACGCAAGCGAAATAAAATTTGCTTCAGGCCGAGCGAACTGAAGGCGGGCTCTCCAAAGTTGGGGGCCCGCCTTTCTGTTTCAGCGATCGTCCTTGGTTGGCAATATTGACAGACATCACTTACGTCAATTGAATGGGACTTATGGGACCGATGGGACTTATGGGACTAGTTTCTCTCATAAGTCTCATTTGTCCCATAAGTCCCATTCCGCATAAGTTTGCGAGAAAACAGCGCAACTTCAAAACGTTCAGACGTAACTCATTTCCCAGCTGTGGACGCCACCAATTTCGTATTCCGCAGGGCATCCCACGCCTTCAGCCCATCGGACACAATAGACTGAAACTTCTCTTTTGACACGCGGCCTGAAACCTGAGTCAAAATCTGTCCGTCAGGCTGGAGCAAAAGGAACGACGGAACGGTCGTATCGTGTAATAGTGTTTCCTGCAGCATCTGATTTCGCGCGACCATCTCTGTGGCGCGTTGAGGATCGATCCCCGCTCCGCGCGGAATTTCGTCGACAAACAGAGCAACTCGCACGCACCGCCCAACAAGAGCTTGCATTCCAGGTTCAATGAATTCACGCTCCGACACCAGCGTATTAATACTATAGTGGGCATTGAAGGTGACAGCCAACGGCAGTTGCTTCAATTGTGCAATTCGTTTGGCTCCTTCAAAGTCCAGGAACTTTTTTTCACCCAATTCGCCAACGATATAAGGCACGCTGCCTTCCGCTGCCGTTAAGGCAACTCCCTGCTCTTTGATGGCTTTGAACTTCTTCACTCCACAGGTCATGAATGAATTGAAGTATTCCGTACTGACTCGGCCCGCCGCTTTGGAAAGTATGGTCTTTCCGTCAGGGCTGACTACCGCATAAGAGGGTAGCGTGGCGTCGCCGATCCAGGCGGATTGCAGATTCTGGTTCGCTGCGACCAGTTTGTCGGCAACGGCGGGGTCACTGACCGCCTTAGAGGGCATGACGTCACAGTAGAGTTGAACGCGAATGCAGTTGTCCAATTGCCTTTGGATCGAGCCTTCAGCGATGACGTCTTTTTCCATCAACCGGCAGTTGATGCAGTTGACTCCGGTGAAGTCGATGTACAACGGCTTCTTTTCACGGATCGCAGCTTGCTTGGCTGCTTCAAAATCGAGCAAATAGCGTTGCTGATCGTGCTCCCCGACCAGGTATGGCCCATCGGGGCCAACTCCGCCCACAAGTTGTGGCGGCGCAAAAGCTGCAATCTGGCGCCCTAAAAAACCTTCGGGAGGCTTTGCGCCGAACAGGCCCACGCCAATATAGCCCGCCAGTCCAAAAAACAGGATCGACATCATCATGGGAAAGACCCCGGTGAATTCAGTCGGGGTGTCGTGTGGCAGGCGGATCTTGCCGATCAGATAAAACCCGGTCACACCCGCCAAGACCATCCAGGCTGTCATCACCATGTGGTAGTCGAGCAAGGTCGGTCCGCCATTCCAGCCGATGTCCGCGACACTGAGGAATTTGAACATGAAGGCCAGTTCGATGAAGCCCATGACCACCTTCACCCGATTCATCCAACCGCCACTCTTGGGGAGTTTGTGCAGATAACTCGGAAACAATGCCAGCAGAAAGAACGGCAGGGCAAAGGCGGTCGAGAACGAGACAAGTCCTGCCAGCGGCCACCAGATCTGACCGTTCGCGGCCCACACGAGGATCAACCCGAGGAAGGCGAACGTGCAGGTAAATGAAGTCAGCGTGAACGTCAGGGCCATGAAGAAGACGCCGAGATACCCGCCCGACGATTCCTTGTTGCCGGTGAAAGTCAGCAACCAGCTGGGAATGGCAATATCAAACAGTCCGAGCAAGTTCAAGGAAAAGAACAACAGCACGAAGCCCAGGAACAGATTCAGCCAGATCCCATTCGCCAACGTGTTGATATATGTCGCGCCAAACAGGGCACTGAAGCCTAATCCTAGAACTGTAAACGTCAGAATAATGCTGCCGGAATAGACCAATGCCATCTTGAGCGGACTGGAGTGTCGCTTTTCGGCCTGCTTCAGGAAAAAGCTGACGGTGATGGGAACCATGGGAAAGACGCAAGGTGTCAGTAGCGCCAACAAGCCGAACACAAATGCCACGCCCAGGACGTAGATTACTCCCTTGTCGCGAATGTCAGTCTCTCCATAACCCGTTGCTCCACAATCCAGACCACTGAGGTCGGTCACGCCAGCAGCCAACTGGGGTGCAGTGACTTCCGGGGACTCGGACTGGCCGGCGGCAGGTGGGCTGCCGCGAACAGCGTCAACCTTCGCTGCCCCCACGGAAGCGACTGCGGCTGTTGAGCCGTCATTGGATTCGACAGGTAACGCGAATTTGATCTTCTTGGCAGGTAAACAGAACCCCTTATCACAAACTTGAAAAGCGATTGAACCTGCCACTTTCACTTGCGACAATGAAGCCTGCGGGCTGAGCTGAAACTGGCGTGTCCAGGTGACGTGGTTCTCATAGATTTCTTGATCAACCACATCGCCAGACACCGATTTGGCCTGCTTGATCGAATGTGGCCGGTCGGCTTTAAAATCGGCACTCCCTGGCAAAGGCAATAGTCCGTCGTGAACATCGACGTCTAACTCGGTCGCTGTTGCTGCTCGATCTTCGGGAAGAGTTGTCGTGAAGGTGTGCCAGCCTGGATCCAGGTCAACCCGAATTTCGAGAGATACCGTGTCGCCAGGCTGAGCATCTGCCGGGGCAAGACGGACTGTTGTTTTGGAACGCCTTTTCGGAGGATTGTAAACCGCCGTAAACTGTGATCCTGGCGCGATTGCCGCTTTCGTTGACTGAGAATTGGGGGCTTGGGCACCTCCTCCCGCGTCGGCTTTCGCAGGCCGAACTTTTTCGTTGTTCGGCTCATCTCCCATTTCACCAACAGTGAACACTTCATCAAAAGGACTCTTACTGGGCAGGCAACCCATTTCGTTACAGACCTGGTAGGTCAAAAGTCCTTGAATTCGCACCGTTTTGGCATTCGGCCGAACCTTGTATTTGCGAGAAAATGTGACTGCCAGCTTGTACTTTTCGACATCCTGCTTGAACTCGTCGATGTATTCCGTGACTGGCGGGTGATCCGCTTGAATGTCGCCCGTTGGTTCAACGCCTTCTTCGGTGTTGAATTTGACTCTTGTGCCCCCGCTGAACGACTTGCTCATCGAATAGATATGACTGCCTTTGGGAATCTCCACCGAGATGCTCAAAGTCACGGTGTCTCCCGGTTTCGCCGACTTGGGGGTCAGCGACGTGGTGACCGACGCACTTTGGTTTGGCTCCCCGAGACCCCGTTCCTGTTTTAGATTCAATAGGTTTTCAAAACCCTTAATCTCTTGGGCTGCAAGTGGTTGCAGGATGACGAGGAATAACAGCGCGAGACTCCAGCCCCATTTGTTCGAGGAATACTTGGCGGCTGAGACCGGTCGAAAAGCCTGTGGCAGGGCACAGAAATGACGATGTGCCAGCTGCGAATTCGCAATATCAAGTTGAGGGTTGGTCATAGTCATCCAATACCCGCTGAGGATCATGAGGGAGTCGCGATTCATTGTCGCATTTTGCCGTCCGCAATGCTCGGAATATCCGAACTCAAATGCGGAACCATGCTGCATACGCAATTCCAACGCCAAACAGGGGATTTTACCCAAGCTCTGTTTTACCAATTACTTCTTTGATTCGCGACCGGTTGCCGACTGCTGAGACTCCTTGGCGTTCGCTTCGATGGCTGGCTTCTTGTTGTCCGGAATTTCCAGGGTCGCAATTTTCAATTGGCCCTGTCTTTCGATCAACAGCGAAACGGGCGACGGAGCGGCCATCAGCTTCTCCCGCAATTCTACGCCGTTTTTGAAATCTTGACCATTAATCTGCCAGATTCGGTCGTTGATCTTCAATCCGGCCAGATCGGATGGCGAACCGGCTTCCAGTAGGTTGATGGCCACTGTACCGGGCTCAGCCGGGTCTTCGCGCCAGTTCAGTCCAATCCGGATCGGCTTGCCAAGGAGAGTTAACAGGACGCGCTGCGGCTGTGGCTGGCCTGGGCGGATGAATCGGACGCGAACCGGACTGTCGGTGCGCAGAATCAACCCGGCCAGATTGGTCTGCGGCTGGATTTCTTCGTCTCCGAAACGAATGATCCGGTCTCCGGGCTGGAGTCCGACGAAGGCTGCCGCGGATTGGGGAAACACATCCGCCAGCAGCCGGCCTGGTCCAGCATCCACGGGGGCCAGCTTGACCGACAATCGAGGCTCGGGAGTCCGTGCGGCAACTTCGACTTGTTGTTGCAGAGGGGTTGTTTCCTGCAGCGCCTCAGGTCGGAATCGCGGCAATTCCTGGGCATTGGCCAATTCTTCCGTGACCCCGAACATCCAGCGTGTGATCCTTTGTATGCCTTCAAAATTGATCTTGTCGACATCGTCGCTGGGTCGATGATAGTCCGCGTGAAAACCGCTGAAGGGCATGACGAACGGACTCTTCCGCTCATAGAAGGACCAATGGTCGCTATCCTCTTTGACACCCCACAGGAAGTTGAACTTCAGATTGGTCTGTCGATTGTGTGCCGACAACATTCGCCGCAGCCCGGGCAATGTGCGGGTGCCAGTCACTTCCAGCGGGACGTCGGTCATTCGGCCGATCATGTCCATATTCACGGCCAGACGCACTGCGGTCAGCGGGCAGGTGGGATTCGCCACCCAATGTTTGGAACCCAGCAGCCCATGTTCTTCGCTGTCCCACAGCGCGAATAAAATCGACCGCCGCGGTTGCAATCCACCGGTACGCCAGGCTTCCGCGATTTCCAGCACCGCCGAGACACCACTGGCGTTATCGTCGGCACCATTGTGAATGTGTCCCACGGGACCATTGCTGGTCTCTTGATTTCCGTAGCCCACGTGGTCGTAATGAGCTCCGACGATGATGAATTCGTGCTTCAGTTTGGGGTCGCTGCCGGGTAACAGGCCCAGGATGTTCCGACATTCGTTGCCGAATTCCTGGAAGTAGGTCTTCGGCGAAATGCTGCCTTGCAGGTTGGATTTCCGGAACTCTTGCGACAGATAAATACTCGCCGCCTTGCCGCCCCGTGATCCCGCGTCGCGACCTTCAAAAGTATCGCTCGCCAGTGTCGTGACGTGTTGTCGGGCATCCTTGGCCTGAATCGACTCCCACGCCTTTTGGAACGGAGTCAGTTCCTCAGCCCACGCCATGGACTTGAGGCCGCCAGCGGCCAGTAGCACGGACACGGAAATCCAACCCCACCGCGCCACGCAAACTACTCGATTTCGCATGCCAACATTCCTTGCTGGAGGCAAGATA
Organism: Planctomycetaceae bacterium; assembly: GCA_028291565.1. Taxonomy (GTDB): domain Bacteria; phylum Planctomycetota; class Planctomycetia; order Planctomycetales; family Planctomycetaceae; genus JAKFVC01. The sequence goes on from JAQGHT010001064.1 coordinate 8,708, forward strand.
CTCTTGCGCGAGTCCGGGAGTGTGTCCTGGGCCGCCGCGCGACCGACCAGGCCAACCTTGGCCGGGGGCATATCCTACCGAAATTCCGCAGCGGCGCAGATGCGACTTTTCCAGTTGTTACATTTCCGGTCTAATTCCCAACTTACGCAAAATCCGGAGCTCTTTCGCGGGGTGCCCGCGAAAGCCCTTCACCCCGACTTTCGCCTGAAACACTCCGGGAGGCTCACCGGTCGTGCAATAGATTTCATTGTGCTCCGGCCCCCCAAAAGTGACGTTGCTGACTACTTTTGAAGGAATATTCAAATGGGCCAGTGCCTTTCCGGCCGGCGATACCACAGTAATTCGGCCTTTTCCCGTTTCCTTGCGGTGGAAATCAGCGACCCATAAATTCCCCTCGGCGTCGAACGCACAGCCATCTCCGCCTGATCCGCCAACTTGAAAAAATGGAACAGGAGTTCCCAGTGGCTCGGAATTGGGAGGCAATTCGTAACGCAGGATGCGCTGTGTTTGCGATTCGATCACGTACAAGTTCTTACCGGATGGATCGACTTCCACTCCATTGGGGAATGCCAGGCCATCCGCAACCTGATCGACTTGTCCGGTGGGGGTTACTCGAAAAATGCGGCCGACTGGTTTGTCGGCGGAAGAACCGGAGGGATCGGTCCAATAGACGTTTCCCCGGGCGTCGACCGTGAGATCGTTCAGGCTATTGAGGGGTTTTTCGCCATGCTTTTCGGCGACGACACCAACGACGCCATCCGAAGAGACATTCAATATGGCTCGATTTTTATTGTCACAGACCAAAATGTCGCCATTTTCGCGCAGAAATGTTCCCGCGGGGCTGAGATTCAGGTATTTCGTGACTTTTCGGTCGCGACCAACACGCAACAGAGCACCGCTGCAAAAAAACACTTCGCCCTGGCGCCAGGTTGGTCCTTCAGAATACCCTGGAGCGGCTGCATATCGGGTGACTTCCACGGTGGACAATCGCTGAGCCAATTCTCCAGTCGGTTCTTCGGCCGTTAAATTTCCCGACGCCACACACAGTAACGCTTGTGCAAACCACAAACGGCCACTGAATCGCGTGAATTTCCAACGTCCCATGTTCCAGAACATAACTTTTCGGCCCTTGGTGGATCATCTCAGTCAGCGATTGCTTGCTCGTCCCTGCGTCACAAATCATTCCGATACTTCGCGCAGTTGAAATTGGCACATTTCGAACGGCAATCATCTACGCCATGAAGAATTTTCGTAGCTGAATTCGTGAGAATTCGGGCCGATCGACGTGTTCCGCCCGAAATCTCACGATTTCAGCTACGCGGATTTCGCCACATTAAAATCCTTCACGGGGTAGGGCTCTCAAGTATTGCCGAAGTGACACCCATTCCCGCGAGGACAATATGCTGTTCGCGGCCACGAATGAGTGTTTTTCAATACTGATCCCCGCGATCAAACGTCTCATTCTTAACCGTGGGTCGTATAACACAACATAAAGTCACATCCAACGGAAGACAATGCCGGAAGGCAATTCTCGTCGCTTTCGACCTCGTTCTCGTATCGTGGTTCGCAGCGGGGAAAGAATCGATGTCCTATTTCGGTCCGGCCTGCAATCTGCGCCGTGTTACTGGACATCTTCGGATCGTCCATCGTATGCTTTCCGCTAAGAGTGGTGGTTCGTCCCGTTCCTGTGTTCAAACACGAGGCACGGCATTCACCCTCCCGTTCAAATCTGTTCCGCGGATTCGCTGTTCCCTGATTTCAAAATGGCGGCCGTGTGAGAATTTCAAAGTCCAGAAGGTCACGAGGTCCCTATCATGTCCAAGTGTTTTTCCTGGTTCTCCTGGAGTTGCTGCGTTGCAGTGTGCGGGTTGGGGTTGTTCGCCTTCCATTCCACCCGAGCTGACGACCAACCCGTGAAGAAACCCGCAGAGGCGCCGGCAGCCGAAGCGAAAGCGGCGGTTGAGGCGAAGCCCGCCGCGAAACCCGACCGGGCCACGCTGGAAAAGGAGCTTGAAAAGCAATTGTCGGGATGTGTTTTCGTCGGAAAATTCACCGTTGTCGGACGGGAAGATCAAGCTCCCAAGGAAGAGCGTTACACGATCACCAAAGTGAAGAAACAGGACAACGGGAAGTGGATTTTCGTGGCGCGAATTCAATACGGCACTCACGACGTCCAGGTTCCCATGGAATTGGATGTGGAATGGGCCGGAGACACGCCCGTCATCACGCTGACCGATCTGGCAATTCCTGGTCTCGGTACGTTTACGTCACGCGTCCTGGTCTATCGCGGTTGGTATTCTGGAACGTGGCTGCACGGCCCAGTTGGCGGTCATCTGTTTGGACGAATTGAGAAACTGCCTGCTGAAAAGAAGACCGACAAAAAGCCGGAGACCAAGGCCGACAAAAAAGACGAAAAGCAACCATAAAACGTAGCCGTCGCATCAGAGCACATTCACTTGAGATGTCCATATCGGGAGGGATAGGCTTCCGAACACAATTGGTGAATGCGCTCAAAGTCCATATTCACTCCTGGTTTTTCCTTTCTGTTTTCTCTTCATTTTTCAAGGAGTCGTTATGACAGATCCGCAGGTCACCAATCATCGCGGCAGCGTCTCTGATGCCGCGTTAGCGCGCCGTTCTTTTCTCGGCGTCGCCGCGGGTGCGATTGGTCTCGCCGCCGCACAGGGACTTGCGCGAGATTATGGCCCGTTCGCCAGTCCGGTTCGCTATCCGGATCCAGATATCGTTGTGCTCGAAAAACGCTTCAAGAAATATGCCTTGGGCAATTCGCCGATTCAACGTCTGTATCACAGCGACAAGATGCTGTGGGCGGAAGGTCCAGCCTGGAATGGGGTCGGACGCTACCTGCTATGGAGCGATATCCCGAACGATGTGCAGATGCGGTGGCTTGAAGAGGACGGACACGTCAGCACGTTCCGCAGCCCGGCTGGCAACAGCAACGGGAACACATTTGATTTTCAGGGTCGACAAATCTCTTGTGAACACGGCCCCCGAAGGGTTGTGCGGTATGAATTCGACGGGACAATTACGGTTCTCGCCAAGGAGTTCAATGGAAAGTCGCTGAACGGGCCAAACGATGCTGTTGTGCATCCAAGTGGGGACATCTACTTCACTGACCCCGGTTATGGGGGGCTGATGAATTACGAAGGCAACCGAATCGAGAACGATTCCGTGCAGCCGTTCCAGAAAGAAGCCATCTATCGGATCGACGTTCAGACGCACAATGTTGAAAAAGTCGCGGACGACATTTTCAAGCCGAATGGTCTGTGTTTTTCCCCGGACTACAAGAAACTTTACGTGGCCGACACAGGGGCGTCACACTACGAAGAAGCTCCCAAAAACATCAAGGTGTGGAGCGTGGTGGACGAGAAGAAACTGGTCAACAGTCGTGAATTCGCGTCGATGAAATTAACGCTGCCGGCGACTGAAGAAGGGGGTGCCCCAGTCGAAAAGGCCGGCATGGCGGATGGTATTCGCTGCGATGTCGATGGCAATATCTGGGCCAGTGCCGGGTGGGTGGGCGACGGTTATGATGGCGTCCACGTTTTCGCTCCGGATGGGGTGCGGATCGGCCAGATCCGACTACCAGAAATCTGCAGCAACGTTTGTTTCGGTGGTACCAAACGCAATCGTTTGTTCATGACGGGCAGTACGTCATTGTACGCCGTCTATGTCGAAACAAAGGGTGCGCACATCACTTGAGATGTTCCGTGTCGTGGCATAAGCCTCTGGCTTGTGCGGAATGGGACTGATGGGACGCATGGGATTTATCAGTCCCATGAGTTTCATTAGTCCCATTCAATCGCCCTAAGTCCTTATCTGGCAATCCTACCGACGCTGGACGATTTCCTCGGACGTAAGGCCACTTCCACGCCAGGCCATGCTCGGTGGCATTCTACGCCGTTAACCCTTTTCAATGACCGACCAAAATGCGGAATTAGCCACAGATTCACACAGATGAAACACAGATTTTTTCAATACGTAGGGAACC
>JAQGHT010001074.1 GCA_028291565.1 Planctomycetaceae bacterium
GGGTTACACGAACGCTTGTCAAAGCTCTAGACTCGTCCCCAGCAGCAACACCCCCAGCCAGGGCAACCAAACCAGAATCCCAATCAACCCCATCCGGGTCAACCGGCCAATGCTGCAGGTCAGCCTCAGGCTGCCGGGGAAGGTGGACAGTAGGGAGTGTCGTCGTCCAATCGGCTGTGACCGGTGGCGTCCAACGTTGTTGACTCTTTCGTAGCTGAAGTCGTGAGACTTCGGACTCTTTCCAGAGACTCGCCCGAAGTCTCACGACTTCAGTGACGAGGATCTTTCATCTGGTCAGATAACGGAGTAGAGTGTCGCGACGCTGTCCGGACTCATCACCACGCCATAAAAGCCCGAGTTAGCCGTACGGCCCACGCTAGGCACTTCGGTTGCGAGGCTCGGAAAGACATCGTCTGCAACCGCGGCCGATCATTGGTCAGCCTCTTAGTTTCTCTCGTACCGCTCCTGCCCGTTTGGAAAAAGTTTGCATTTCGCATTGTTGACGTTGGTGATCTCGATGTGAATCCAGGCCCGTCCAATGTCATTTCTGCCGACCATCTTCTGAAAATCTGTCCGACTCAATTCTTTGCAGTCTCTCTTTAAGACTGCCTCGCTTGGAATTTTTGATGTCGTAAGTTTTGTCGCTCGAAGACCATCTGACTTTCGCCCAACGTTCACCACGCGAATCGGGGGTGGCAATTATTCCTGGCAGCTCTACCAGCCGTTCGGGACCCGAAGGGGCCCCCCACGGTTCATTGCGTCCAGGAATCCGGCACCGGACGCTTACGCGTTCCGCCTGATCGTGCCCGTAATTTTTGCCAGACCACGCGAATTTCCGCAACCATTCGGGCTTGATTTTCTTTTTCCTAATCTGTAATTTTGGCGATGCAAAATATCAATTGCTGTTGTGCGATAAATTGATTTAGACAGAGGGAAGTGCATGAGAGTTCGCCGTGGTTTTACTTTGATTGAATTGCTCGTTGTCATTGCCGTGATTGCGGTTCTGATCGCATTGCTGCTTCCTGCCGTGCAGCAGGCCAGGGAATCGGCACGGCGGACTCAATGTCGGAATAACCTCAAGCAGATGGGTTTGGCGCTGCACAATTACGAGGGAACGCATCAGGTGTATCCGCCCTCTTGCATTCTCAATCCGAATTTGGATGGGACGGCCTTTGGGATCAGCTATGGCGATTCGCTCCGAGTCGGACATCCTGGATTTGGGTGGGGAGTCTGCTTGTTGCCCTTCATTGAGCAAACGAACTTGTATCGTGCGTTCAATCTGAATGAGCCATGTTGGGCGCCGGTCAACTCCGCCCCAGCGCAGGCCAAGGTGTCGATATTTCTTTGCCCGTCGGCTTCTGGCGGGAGCGATGGATTCAACGTCCAGAAACAAGGGGCCGACAGTCGGCATGGTGTTCCACTCATGCGTTCAGACGGTAGTTTGATTGTCTTTTCCCACAGTCACTACGTCACGAACGCGGGAGTGAATCAACCTTGGGGACGGGCGACGGCTTTTTGCTACAACTTTGACATCGCCGAGCCGGTTGCGGGTGCCCCTGATTGCGTCATCAATGGCCCCTTTTACCCGAATTCTCACACCCGAGTCGCGGATGTCAGCGACGGATTGTCCAATACGGTCTTTCTTGGTGAGCGAAGTTCAATTCTCAGTAACAATACCTGGGTGGGAGTGGTCCCCTCCGCGGTCGTCAGTCCCAGGCTCGATTTGCGTCCCTGGGCGTCAGATAACAACGCCGCCACTGATTTGGTCGGTTGCCACAGCGGGCCGGACGTGCATGATCACCCACAGATTATTATTCATGCACCCAACAATCCGTTTGGTCACACCGACGAGATGTGGGGTGAACATGGGCCCGGTTGCAACGTGCTGTTTGGAGACGGCTCAGTCCGATTCTACACGGCGTTTACCGACGGAAATGTCTGGACGGCTTTGTCGTCACGCAATGGTGCGGAGGTGGTCAACAGTGACAATTGATCGCAATCGTATCGTGTTTAGCGTTCTCGGCATCGCGTTGATCGCGGGATTGGCCTTATTCATATCCAGCTGGAGGTTACCGGCTCAGATTGGTTCGGACGAAGCAGTCTTTGAGACCATCGACGCGTTATTCACGGCCGTCAACAGTCGTGACAAGCGGCAACTTGGTGAATGCGAACGACGGCTGCGAGCCTACCGCGAGTCCGGCAAATTACCTGCGGCCGCTGCTAAACAGGTCGAATCAATTATTGAGCAGGCTCGGTCCGGCCAGTGGGAGCCGGCGGCACGCAGACTCTATGATTTCATGCTCGGACAACGCCGTGCCAGTCTGGCGCGACATTCTGTGTCGCACGAACTGAGCTAGGACGATGTCCAAAATGGGGCACGAAATCAGCCAAAAAGTCACGAGGATTTCCAAACATTCGCGGAACGCAAAAATCTAATTGGGTGCTGTGGGGAATCGAACTGGCGAATTGTGAAAAGCAATGGTATTGTGAGGGAAATTGTCATGAAGAAATGGGGATGTGAAATGGCTGAGCTGGCATTGTCACGTGCTCCCCCGCGTCGACCACCCGCCCTGCCCCCTGCCCTCCTCGCGAGAGCCGCCCACGATGCTGACGATGAAGAATATCCTCGTTCCAACCGATTTCAGCGAACCCACTGTCGCGGCGACTCGGCATGCCGTGGATTTGGCGAAGCGACTGGATGCCACAATTCATTTGTTGCATGTCATTGAGGATCCGGTAATTCTGGCGCCGATTTTTGAAGGAATTCCCCTTCCGCCGCGGCAATCATTTGAAACTTATGCGCAGGACCGGTTAGAGAACTGGATCACCGAGAATGATCGCGAAGGCCTGAAGCTGGAGTTGCATTGGTTTCATGGGCATCCATTCACGCGGATCATCGAGTTCGCCACAGATCATCGGATGGACCTGATTGTGATGGGAACGCACGGACGAAGTGGGTTGGCGCATACTCTGCTCGGAAGTTTGACAGAGAAGGTCGTGCGTCACGCGCGTTGCCCCGTGATGACAGTACGTGGCGAGTAGTGCGACGCCATCACGCGTAATAGGCTTCTGTCGCCAGTCCGGTTTGCTGCTGGACCTGTTCCGCGATCGCGTCGACTTCTTCGTTCGAAAGCGAAGTCACGGAACTCTCCGCCGGGCGGCGAGAAACTGTGTAAACCTGTACCAATTTCAGCGAACCTCCAGCGGTCTGGATTTCAGTCAGGCGTTGGCAAAACGCGTCGCGCTCGGTCTGGTCAGGCCCCACGCCATCAATGCGCATGAACAAGCTTTGAATGACCAACGGTCGAGCACGCGCCGCCAGCACCAGATTGTCGAGGATCTGCTGAAATGGGATTTTGGTACGCTCGATGAGGCGATAATACGGTTCCGTACCGGCATCGAGTTTGGCCCAGACTTCGCCTTGGTTCTGGTCGAGAATCTGCAATCCCCGCTGGACGGCGGGCCGGTGAAACATACTGGCATTCGTGATCAAAACCAGTTTCGTATCCGGGAGCTCTAACTCGCATTTCAACGCTGCAACCTGTGCGACGATTTCATCAAAATTGCGATACGTTGTGGGTTCGCCGTCTCCAGAAAAGGCAATGTCATTCAACCGGCGAAGTGGTCCTGGAACTTGATCGAACGGTTCGTGGGTGTACAGTTCGCCGTTTGTTGTCATCTCCAGCAATTGTCGCAGCTCTTGTAAGACCGCGGACAGATTGACAAAGTCAGATTCGGCTTCACTACGCCGATCGACCTGGCAATAGATGCAATCAAAGTTGCAGATCTTGTCGGGGTTCAGATTCACGCCCAACGAAATCCCCTTACTCCGTCGCGATACCACCGGGTAAACAAAACGATTGTCCCGGAAGTGACGGGAGTGAAGTGTATGGAGCGGTGGAATCGCGGACGACATTCGAAACCTATGATGCTCGAGGTAACTTTTGCGGGTTCAAGAAATCATTGAGCGCTTTGGCCACCGGGCTTGTCCCGGTAAGTCCACGGCCTATGCACAACTTCCTTTTCTTTTCTTCATAAATCGAGCGGAATGGCACTAGCCCAATGGCAATCGCTTTGTGCGAAATGGCGTTAACCACCCGTGTCTTGATCGCGAAAACCGGCGGCTATCAGTGTGCGAATAGGCTCGCCCCTGGCGGCTTGCCCGAGGTCAGCGTGACGTCAAGCCGTCCCCATTTCAACCGGGGCGCCGATGAACGCCGGACTCACCGCGCTCCTCACAAGATTATAGTCGAAGGGCGTGACGCCGCGTACTGGACGAACTGGACGTCAATCAGCTTGTTTCGCGTTTCCGGCCTGCATGACAGCGTTCCACGCCATCCAGCATTCACGGCTGGGAGTGATTTCGTGGAGTCGCAGGATATCGGCCCCCAACTGAACGGCCGCGAGGGAAACGCCTACCGTGCCGAGCGAACGCTCGTCGACCGGACGTCCCAGAATTTTGCCGAGAAATCGTTTGCGAGAATGACCGATCAGAACGGGCCGGCCGAGATCGCGTAAGCGAGGAATTCCCGCCAGTAGCTCCAGGTTATGATGCGCCGACTTGCCGAATCCCAAGCCCGGGTCCGTAACGATCGCTTCCTGGCGGATCCCCGCTGTGACGAGGGCCTCGATGCGCTGTGCGAGAGCTGTCCGCACTTCTTCAACCACATCGTCATAGTGCGGATTGGCCTGCATTGTCAGGGGTGTCCCCTGGATATGCATCACGATGACGCCCGCACCAGACTCTGCGCAGACGCGTGGCATTTCTGAATCAAAAGTCAGGCCCGAAATATCATTGACAATGCTTGCTCCCGCCTGGATCGCTTGCCGCGCCACCTGCGATTTTGTGGTGTCAATCGAGATCGGAACAGTGATTCGTCCGGCGAGCGCCTGGATCAGCGGAATCACTCGCTGCAATTCCTCGTCAAGTGTCACGGGCGCAGAACCTGGGCGGGTCGATTCGCCTCCAATGTCGAGGATGTCCGCTCCTTGCGCGATCAAGAGCTCGGCCTGGGTCATAGCGTCGTTGATCGACGTATACATTCCGCCATCGGAAAAGCTATCGGGTGTCACGTTCAAAATCCCCATGAACATGGGGCGTTGACCGAGTTGCAATCGCTGCGTCCCAACCAGCCA
>JAQGHT010001086.1 GCA_028291565.1 Planctomycetaceae bacterium
CGGCTGGTGGTGCCTTCACATCTTCGTAAGGCTTGGCAACAGGAGCCATCGCCGGTGCACCGACAGCAACTGGAGCACAAGTGTTGCAGGTCTGAGGACGTGCATGGCAGTGGTTGACCTGACCACACCTGTTTCGACCGCCGCATTTGCGGGCGTAAACGTCGGTGGCGGTGAAGGCGATGGCAACAGCCACGGCACACATGCAGACGAGATTCTTCATGAGTTCTCTCCTAGTTTGTAATAACTTCCCTGTTGCTGATTAATCCTGAAGCATCCCACTTCGAGGCACCGGCAGGAATCCACTTTCCGTACCGTCAGCATCTTTATCCTACGAACACGGTGAACCAACACTGATCATCAGATTTACGCTGACCAATACAGTGTCAATCGTTCGTGCGATAGAATCCACATCCGACAATTCAACTCTGTCGACATTCATCCAGAACTGGCTGGTGAAAGCCGCGAATCAGCCGTTGATTAGAATTCTCAATCCGGCAGAGTCGGCTCGTCTGCCATCAATGCGTGTTTGAACATCCATTGTCAAAGGATGGAAGGCTGTCAAGGAAGCCGCCAGAGGCAGGAAAACTGCCTCTGCTATGTCTGAACTTCACATTTGCCCCCCGCCGCAGCATCGAACTCCGGTATCTTGCGCGCCGGAAAACAGAGAATCAAGTCAAAATCGACTAGTTGCAACGAAGATTCCGAAATTTATGAACAGCGATATTGGCCCTGACTGGAACGAATTCGCTGCGACAATTGGCCACATCACAATCTGTGCAGTCGAGCCCAGCCCCGATATTTCGCCAGATTATCGCAGCGAGCCGGTGTCCCATTATCGCAGCGAGCCGGTGTCCCACCAATTGGGTTTTGACTTCATGATCCGCGCGTTATAATGCGAAGTGTCGCCCCGTTTCCCATTCCACGGAGTTGCCGGCATGCTGAAACGCAGAAACGAACTCGGTGAAAAAGCCGTTCAAGTTCTGGCAACCTCATTCGTACTGCTTGGCGGAGCTTTGGCTTCTGTTTTCTTGATTGTGACCAACAGCGGCACACCCTTGAACACGTTGCTCGTCTTCGCGGGCGGCTGTCTGGTGACGGGATTCATCTTGTGGCTGCTGCGCGACCCCGACCCATTGTCCCCTCGAGCGAAATGGTTTCATTTGTGGCGGCGACCAAAATCGACCACGACACACTATCAATTACGTGTGCGGAAGACGGAACGCAGCCACACGGAATCCGCTCCCAAGCCACCCACTGCAGAGCAGATCCGCGAGTTGGCGCGGGATGGAATGAACACCTGGATTCCTTCCAACGGCAAGCCAATTCCGCAAAACCGCGAAGAAACTTGATCAATCGCTGGCTGGTCGCGGCGGATTGGCCCAGTGACCAGAAGGATCGGTTCCTGAGACAATGACGCCCTTTTGATTCCAGCCGAGGCCCGCCCGGACATCCGCGGCACAATAGCGCAACGTAATGCCACAACGCCGCCGCGGTGACAAATTCGCTTCAGATCCATGCAGTAACAAGTCTGAGTGCATCGAGATCTCGCCGGCTTTGAGTTCGTCCCAGACGACTTCGCCATACTGTTCGGCATTATCGATTGTCTGGTTCAAAACGTTGTGTTCGGACGGATCACTCGGTCGGAATGTCAGATGTCCAACATGGTGCGACCCGGCAATGAATTTCATGCACGCATTTTCCCGGTCGGCGTCATCGATCGCCAGCCAGACGGTGACAGCCTTTGACGGAGACAACGGCCAGTAGCTGGCATCCTGATGCCAGGCCACGGGCTTCCCGTCGCGGGGCATTTTGCAGAAGTAGTGCGAACCCCAGGCGATCAAATTGGGGCCCAGCAGGTCCTGCACTACGGCAATCAAACGGGGGTGCGTCAGCAGGTCATACACGCGGCCATACTTCAAATGGGCCGTGCTGATCGAGTAACTGTCACCCCCTGACGCCAGGACTTTCGCCAGCAGGGCGTCGAAGTACGTTCGATTTTCTTGAGCCTCTGCGGCGTTGAAGATCTGAATCCCCTTAATGAAGCCGTCGCGATTGTATTGCGAGATCTGCTCTAGAGTTAAAATCTGCGGACGACTGTTCTGGCAAGGATGGAATTTCAGGTCGCGTTCCATCTGGGTTAAGACGTCTTGTTCCAGAACGGCCTTGAATTCAGTCTGCATGAGCGCTCTTTCAATTGCGTTGAGATAGCAGCGGCAGGACCCCACCGATTTGATTTCGGATGGCTTTCACCGGTCCAGTCGCTGAGTTTCGCCAGCGTTTTAGAGATTGTCGCAGATTCCAGCAAGTCCTGTCAAAGCCGCTCTGGAACGCGTCGGTTGAAATGGGCATTACCACATCCCGGGGCACAGCATCCGTTCAATATGGGAATTCGGAGAATCGGTTATTATGGGGGCTTCAATTTCCTGCGGAGGACTTGAACCCAGGTACGGATTCAAGCACAGGAAATCCTGTTCGTTCTTTTGGACGTCCAACGAGATCAAGCGAATCACAATGAGCAAGCACGCGGATTTGCAACGAGTTTTGAACTGTGGAATGGTGGCCATCATTCGGGCGTCGTCCGGCGAACAACTCGTCAATGTCGCGAAAGCCCTGTATGAAGGGGGCATCGACGTCATCGAAGTGACTTTCACCGTCCCGAATGTGCTCGAAATCATTTCGGCTGTGAAAAAGGAACTGGGGGGCAAGATTCTCCTTGGTGCGGGAACCGTACTTGATACGGAAACCGCCCGTGCGGCGATTCTCGCGGGGGCTGAATTCATCGTCTCACCAACTGTCAACGCCGAAGTAATCCAGCTTTGCAAACGCTATGACAAGCTCTGTCTACCTGGGGCTTTCACACCCACTGAAATCTTGACCGCCTGGGAAGCAGGCGCAGATATTGTCAAGGTGTTCCCGGCTGACGTCGGCGGGCCCAACTATTTGAAGGCCGTTGCCGGACCATTGCCCCAAATCCGCTTGCTACCGACTGGCGGCGTGGATTTGACGACAATCGACGCATTCTTCAAAGCCGGAGCGTGTGCGGTGGGGCTCGGAAGCGCATTAGTCGAGAAAAAAGCCGTTGAAACCGGAGACATCGCTCGTATCAAATCTCTGGCGGAACAGTATGTCGCAGCGGTGAAGAAGGCACGTGGGAAGTCGTAACACGTTATGCCCAGCGTTTGTTGAGCCAGGCTCGGACAGGACGTTCTACCAGAAAATAAGAGATCGTGCCGACAATCAACGAGGCAGAAATGGCAAACACGGTTCCCATCTCGCCTCGTTTTACTGCGTGGTAAAAAGGTTGCTGCCACAAATAGACTGAAAACGAAATTGTGCCCATCCACATCAGCGGAGGACATGCCCAGACAGCACCACGTCCGTGTTGCGCGATGAGCAACAGTCCGGTCGCTAATCCCAATGTCCCCATCGAGTGCTTGACAAGTTCAGGCATGAATCCCAATCGGAACAGAATTCCGAATGCGACCGCGACCAGTCCCCAGGCGATGCTGGGGACTTGAAGGTACGACTTCCGTCGACCCGTCCCCTGATGTACTAGATATGCAGCCAGCGCGCCGCACAAAATTGAGGCCGCTCGGCAATCGCTGCGCCAATAGACTTTGTACGCATCCCAGTCTTGGCAGACGCCAATCACGATCGACAGGGAAAAGCTGGCGAGAATTGCCGCCCCAATCAGCAACAGCGGCGAAACCCCCTTTCTCCGATGAATCATGGCCAGGCCGGACAAGAAGATATAAGTGTGTTCTTCGACGCACAATGACCAGAAGTGTCCGACGGGAAGCCCCAGATCGACTGTCGGATCCAATGCGACATAGTAGTTCAAGTAGAACAGCAAGCACGATGCGGTTGACGAAAGACTCGGTTCCGACCCTGCAGTCGCATACCATTGGTAGGCCAGAACTAGAATCAAGAATGTGTAAGCGGCGGGAAAAATCCGCGAAATCCGCCTTTGATAAAACAATCCTAACGGTGTTTGTTTGACGAACAGAATCCTGCCCATCAGGAAACCGCTCAGAACAAAAAAGAGTTCAACGCCTAGCGTGCCGCAATCAATCAATTTCACGGGCAGAAAATGTCCGACCATCAACAGGGTGATGGCCGTGCCACGCCAGGTATCCAATACCGGAAAATGTTGACTTACCACGGCGGACTTAAGGGGAGCCGTTATGGCTTGCCGGTCGCGGGGTGCTAACGCATGATCAAGTCGTACTGGAGGTGGCAGTAGCGATGCGGGTGATCGCGTTGCCGCTGGCCGTCTTAGCAGAACTGTCTTCTCTGTGGTAGCGAAAGCCACGTCTTGCATAAAATTGGTTCTGGTTAACGCCAACGTGACACACGCGGTTCGGGTGCTCGAATTATTCCGGGGATCGACACACGCGAGTCGCGTGTGTTACAGAGATTGGAATCGGTTATGACCTTTCGCGGTCCCACCAGTAGACGCGAAACTGCGAATTGTGAAACACTTCGGACACCTTCTGTCTGCTAAAATCGCCCACCATTTCGAAGGTTTTGTCTTCTAAAACTTCCAGCCTGGCGTTGTCGCGAACGATGATCAGACCCGCATTGATTGAATCAGCGTAACGCCAGAATTCGTCCTCGCTGGATCCTGTGGGAAACGCCGACGCTGGATGGTCCGTAAACAGTGCCAAGGCACGCGGTTTGAAGAACAATGTCACTTCTCCTCGGGGAGTTCGATCGCGAACGAATTCAAATAACTCTCGGGCCGATTCCGACTCGACACCCTGCGTGATTGGTCCAAAATCAGCTCGCGAGTAATAACTCGCAAATGAACACAGCGAATAAATCAGAAGTACAATGGGGCCTGAAACCTTCAGGCGCGGGACTGAAAGAACGGAACCAAACCCGGCGATGACATAGAACAAGAACGCGGGGAGCAACGGAATGACCATCCGTAGTCCTTCAGCCGACGGCCAGGCGACAATCAAGGCGAAGTAGGCGACAACGGCAATGCACAGGGGAGTCACCGTTTTCAGGTTTAAGTGGACCAGCCCCAATAGCGCGAACGCGATCAGTATTAAACCCACTTGTTTGGAGAAGAACCACCACGAGTCATTTTTCCAGAGCAGCTTAAATGCATTCAGGTCGTAATAGAAATTCGATATCAATTGAGAAACGCTGATCCCCTTAAGCTGTTCCAAATAGCCGGCCCCGGATGAAGGCAAAAGCAGTCGCTCCGATACGATTAACAGCGTGGCCGTCAGCAGCGCCACCAGGCCGACTCGAGTCAGTTTGTGAGCGATCAGAATCTCACACAAGACAACAATCGGCAACAGCACCACGCCGACTGTTCTAGCGCAACAGGTTAGAAATATCAGCATTCCCAAGATCAGCCCGTGTGTCGCGGGATTCCCATAGCTGAGTTTTCGCCGGTACCAGTCGTCTAAGAGCAGTAGAGTTGCAAACCATAACGGAGTAAACAAATGCTCCGAAATGATTGCCTCTTTCAGCTCCCAGGAAACTGGGCTGAAGCCAACGATTGTCAGCACAATCCAGAGGTCACGGCCTCGCATGTCACGCGAAAAGAGCTTGGCCGCGAGAGCCAGAGAAACGACGAACAGTAATACCAGCAGGGTCTTGTAAGCGACAAGATTCAAACCAAACACCAGCGCCACGGGCGCCAATACCGTCGAAAACAGCGGGGGATACGACTTCGGCCCAACAACCGGATTCAGGGGATTGTAGATATAACCAGTATCAGAGTACGGTTTCCACTCGGCGATGTTTGAAGCGTGCTTCAAGTACAGAGCGAAGTCGTCGCCCCAGTGGTGACCGTGACGAATGGTGGCGACGAATAACACGCCAACCAGTATCAATGTCAATGCGTGGACCAGACGCCAAACGGATTTGTTTACGTCCGCAGGCAACATCGGCGATTCACCTGGGAGTGTGGCAGCGACCAACGTCGACATCGAGTGATCCGTTCTACGCACCTCTAGGCCTGTGCGCGATTCATTGACGAATTCGGAAAGTGGAAAGATTCGCCAGGCAGAAGCAAGTGTGATTGCGCAGCGCATCTCATTGGAGATTGGCACAGACAACTGCGTCACCGTGACCATAATGACGTGTCGTTCGCCGACTGGAAATCACTCACTGCGCTGCCGCTCCACGCCTCTCCGTTTAGCGACTCCGAAAATGATTCATGCGCCGGTCCTCTGACGCGGTTTCTAGAGGATTGGTCGTCCCGTTCATTCGAATCCGGGACCATTCGTGAATTAAGAAGAGCCTGCGGCGCCCGTTTTGAACCGGCGCCATTTGAAGCTCGACCTGTCAGGAGTTCGACCTCTGATGAGATGCGAATACGAGGCGTTTTCACTAATCCGCAACGCCGTATCTGACGATGCACCACAGAGCCCTGACGCCGTCTCGCCAACCGATCTTTTTGCCTTGTGCGTAAGTACGGCCTGAATAGCTGATTGACATTTCGAAGATTCGACAACCGCGTCGAGCGACCTTGGCGGTGACTTCAGGCTCGAAACCGAAACGATCTTGCCGGAGCGTCGGCAACACGTCGGTGATCACGTCGCGACGGAATACCTTATAGCACGTTTCCATGTCGGTCAGGTTCAAGTTGGTGAAACAATTCGACAGCATCGTCAGGAATTTGTTGCCCAACGAATGCCAGAAGTAGAGCACCCGATGCGGCTGATCACCCAGGAAACGGCTTCCAAAAACAACGTCGGCCTTACCCTCAACAATCGGCTGCAAGAGCCGAGGATACTCGGATGGATCATATTCCAAATCTGCATCTTGAATGATCACAACGCTGCCGGTGGCCTTGGCGAATCCTGTCCGCAACGCCGCCCCCTTGCCACGATTGTTGGTGTGCCGATCGGTGATAAAGCAGTTATCCTAATCCTCCATTTCCTCCACTATTGACCGCATTACTTCAACCGATTTATCGCGGCTGCAATCATCGTCCATGATGAT
>JAQGHT010001126.1 GCA_028291565.1 Planctomycetaceae bacterium
AGGTCTGAAAACTGAACGACGTCATTGTCGTGCAGTTGCCGGACTTCCGTCAGCCGATCACCATTCACAAATGTACCGTTCGTACTCCCCAGATCACGCAGGCAGAGCTTCGAACCGACGAGGAAGAACTCCGCGTGAAGACCGGAAACCGTGTTCGCGGGCAACATTAAGGACAAACCGGGCTTGCGTCCGACTTGAAATGGCAAAGGCCGTAGCATAAAGCAACGGATTTCGTCTCCGCCTGTGGGACGACCAGACAAGACCCAGTCGTCCAGCAACGCGGTCGCGGCGAAATTCGAACTTTCTTCGACCCACATGAAATAACCTCGCTTCCGATGCAGTGAGTCCAGCCATTTTCAGACTGGTGGCCTCCGAAATATGGCTCGGAATCAACAGCGCGTCAAATTCGGTTGTATCGGAAACGTTCAACCAGAGTTCCTGGACCGCACGAAAGGCGAGATGTGATGACAAGTACCAATTGCACGGTGGGGCCGGTCGCACCACGTTTACGGGAAATGCCCTTAAAGGAAGGGCAGCAGAGGACGGAATTACCGTACGGAATATTCCGATTGGGCGGCGCAGGTCGGTCGACCCAAATTCAGCGACTCTCGATCCGGTCGACGTTCGCCGAGTCACTCGAACGCGAAGTTGATGCGTTTTTGAGAGACTCTTAATTCGACTTTGGCCATATTACAGAACAAGGTGATCGATCAATGTTTGAGATTTTGAAACACAGAGGCGCAGAGACCACAGAGAAATCTCGCTTGAAAACCTCTGTGTCCTCTGCGTCTCTGTGTTTCAAAAATATCGATGGAATGTTTTGGTTCCTTGTGAACCGTTTGGGGCATTCAAAAAGCCCAGATATTTCTGATTTCTCAAGAAATTCGCATCAATTTGTCGCCACAAAATGGCTAAAGTCGAGCTTAGCCGATCCCCTGAAATCACCATCGTAGTTCGGGCGAGTATCCTAACCCAGATTATTCACCACAGCATACAAGCCCGAGGCGCAAGTTTTGAAGTTGCGCTGTTTTGCCGTGGGGCGGACACACATAGCGTTCAAAAATTTGGCCCCCACTGAACCCTCTTGGTGGCGTGGTGCATCCCGGAGAAGTTCTACGCAGTTTTTGATGGGCGGAATGAAGCGTCGGAAACAAAGGTGTTTATCTTCATCCCGGAGGGATGGCAGATATTAGCCGGGGGTTGAGCGGAGTGTCCCAAGACACGTAGCGACACCCCCGGAACCGGCGTTCGGTCCGATGTTCGACCCCGGAGGGTGTCGCAGATCGGATCTGCTGCGACGCCCTCCGGGGTCGAAATGCCCGGTGAATTCAAACCGGGGGTGTCGCTCCGTGTCTATCGACACTCCGCTCAACCCCCGGCTAATTTCTGTAATCCCTCCGGGATAAAGATTCGAGCCCTCAATGAACCCATTCCACACGCAACAGCAACTTCAACTTCCGTGAACATTCATGTTCTAATCAAGCCTGCGTTTCGTAAAATTGTACTTCACCCCACCTCGCAGGTGCCCCGAGTCGGTGGTGACGTGGTGCCACAGAAACAGCGCAACTTCAAAAATCGCAAGCGATCGCGTTCGAATTGGTTACGATCTCTCGGTGCAGCACCAAGTGCGTAACAGCCTGTCGCCGCTTTTCTGGCGTACCAATCAATATTCAATCACATTGACGCACTTGCTTTCGCCGCAGGCTTGTATGGGGCCGTGAATCATCCAGGCTATAGCGGTTTAACCTTGCGTCTTCCGCATCAAGGTCAGGGTCTCGTGCCACTGCTTGCCGCTGTACTCGGCGGAAGCAGTGCAAAGACACGCTCGAAACAGCACTGCTTGAGGATTGAGTACAACCCCAAAGCAGTGGCACAGGCAAACTCAAGGTGAAACCGCTCTAAATCGCCCGAATTCTCACAACTTCAGCTTCGATCAGAAACGTCGAACCTTAACAGATCTCCGCGCAACCGCACTGTCAGTGAACGCGCGCTCCAGCTACTCAGGCTGCTTATCGGGGTGCAGATAGACGAAACTCTTGCCCAGCCGTCCCCCGTAGTTTCCGGCCGAAATCTTCAGCAATCCGGGGGTGTTGACCGACGCCTGGATCGCGGCCTGTGTGGCGTCACAGATGGTCTTTAAATCGTGACCGTTGATGATGATTTCCATCACCGAATTCACATCGGCGGGCAAGCCGCTGTCCGCACCGAGTTTTTCCCTTAATGTTGGGCAATACTTTTCATAAGTGCTGGCAATTGAGAACGAATAGCGGCTGCCGGCTTTCGATCCGCTGCCAGTGATTCCACCCGGAAATGGCAGAATTACGCCCGGAATTCTCGCGGCGGCCGCGGCAGCTCGTTCTGCCGCCAGCAGTGAGGCATCCAGATCTGAGGCAAAGAACCACAGATTGCCACCCATCAAGCCGTCTTTGTAACCGAACCGGCGATCAATGACGAACTCACCACTCAGTGTTGGCACAACCCAGACCCGGTGACCGTTTCGCTGTGCGCGGAACTGATGACCGTCACCGAAAAATGCGATTTTCCGGCCCAGCTTGTAATACGGGTCTGTTTCCAGCAGATTGAAGCAGGCGGTCGTGGGACAGGTCAGCACATTCTGGCAAATCCGAACCAGCAGTGAGCGTTCCAGGGCCGCCACGCGGTCCTTGCGAAACCGGGGGACATGGAACTGAACAACCGCCCCCGGCCTGCCATCTGGCGTTACGAAGTCACCGGGTTGTCCTTGAGTTTCAGGCAGTCCGACGAACCGGTCCAAGCCAGCTTCGCAGTCGCAGAGGATGGTGCTGGACGCATTTCCGGTCGCGGCGTTGACCGCATGCTCAAGCCAGCGACGATCCCGGGCCGTGATCAGAAACTCGGCGTAAATACTGCGAAAAGCTTCGGCATACGTGTCATCAATGATTGCGCGGGAAGAACTCACGGGAACCTCGGAGAGTTGCAACTCTGGAGACGTTACTGGGCTGGAGCGTAGTTGAGCGCGTCGAGAATCGTTTCGCAGGCATTGGACTTATTCAGGGCATAGAAATGGATCCCTGGAACCCCCGCTTCAATCAGTTGGCGGCACTGTTCGATGGCAAACTCGACCCCAATTTCAAACTGGGCATCTTTATCGTCCTGAACGGCTTCCAGCCGACTCGCCAAATCATGCGGAAAGACTGTCTGGCACATTGCCGTAATGCGTTTGATGCGAGCGAATTCGGTGATCGGCATGATGCCCGGGACAATGGGAACTTGAATCCCCAATGCGGCACATTCGTCCCGGAACCGATAGAAATTCTCATTCACATAAAACAACTGGGTATAAATCGCGTCAGCACCAGCGGCAACTTTCCGTTGCAGATTGGCCATATCGGTTGCCAGGTCGGGAGCTCCCGGATGTTTTTCGGGATAACCCGCGACGCCAATTCCCAACTCGGGAAACTCCGCACGAATCAATGACACCAATTCGTTGGCATGTAAGAATCCTCCTTCGGGCCGGACGAATTGCTCTTGTCCCTGCGGAGGATCACCGCGGAGAGCCATGATATTCGAAATGCCCTGGTTCTGAGCGTAAGACAGCCATTCCCGCAAGTCACTGCTGGTACTCCCGACGCACGTAAAGTGTGCCGTTGCCGCGATTTGAAATCGTTTCTGGATCTCGGCGCACAATTCGACAGTTCGCGTCCGAGTGCTGCCTCCCGCTCCATAGGTACAGGAAATGAACGCTGGCTGGTATTTCACCAACCGTGCCAGGTTCTCGAATAACGCGACATCGCCATCGGTCGTTTTGGGCGGAAAAATCTCAATCGACAAGCCGAAAGTTCCGGGCCGATAGATTTCAGAGATACGCATGGTCTTCCAAGATCGAAGTCTGACAATATGGTCTGTTTGAAGCGGCACCTCAAAATCGGTACTCACCGATCGCAGCGACATCAATTTGCCGGTGTGCCAGGGCGGGGAGCCGAGGGTGCGAGGAATACACTGCGCGAGGGCACGGTCAGTATAGAGATGATGCGGTGTTGAAACCAGTAGCAAGATCAAGAGCCCGAAATGCAAGGTTTAAAGTCGCGTTTCATGCTTGTATAAATCCTCGAACAGATCCGCATTAGCTAAATTTGGAAGATCTCAAGGCTCGAGGAAAGACGCGAATCGCGGTGGGGGCTGGCCATCCCCTGCCCTGCTCCAGAGAAATCTCCCGATCGTCTTCAAAGGACCGACTTTCCGCTGAATTGGAGACCCCTCGCGCAAGAGTCGACTTGCCAAGTGTATTCGGTCGGTGCGCGGGGAACGAAGGGGACCGAACCGAGATCTCCTGAGAACTGGATGGCCACCACCCTGCATGCTGCCTCATCACCGTTGATTGGGCAGGGACGTCCTGTTGAAAAAATACATACGGCGCCAAAGTTTGGGCGATTTCCGGATGGGCATGAAATTGCGGCCAGATATGCCTGATTCCCAACAGAAAGGTCACTTCCACATTGCGAATCTTGTTGTAATCCGCCCCTAAACTGTATCGATCATACCAGCTGAAGCCCGCTCGCCCCAAAGAATCGTGCCCCAACAGCATGGGGAAGGGATACAGTATTAAAGGAAAATCGGTCTGATTTCGCAGGTTCACCAGGCTTTCGGTGCTTTGCAAGGCTTTGTCGTAGCGCTGCCCCGGATCCAACCATTGGTGGTCCATTGCCGCGGCGGCCAATACGGTGCGAATTCGTGGTCCGGCCGTTTGCCTGGACATCAGGCGAAAACCATAGGCATCACCACCCGACATCAAATGCAGGGCCGTCACGGCCAGACGCGCGCCATGACTGTGCCCGATCAAGCTGACGCAAGTCGAGGGTGGCATGCGTGATAGAACGCGTGCCAGATACAGGCCATTGAATGAACTGCGGCGTCCCAAAACCGAAAAGTCAATCGGCGGCATCAACGTCACCGCCCGCTCGCTTGGCCAAGTGAATAGAACCAGCTGGAACGGTGTTTCGGGAGCCGCGCGTTTCAACCATTCATAGGTCGAATGTCCCTCGCGAATATTCTGTGACCATTCCGTCAAACTGCCGTGAATCATGAAACAAACAGGGACTGCAGGATTGAGAGAGCGATAAAAATCCTCCGCAGTTCTCGGTTCGACCTGGCCCGACGGGCCGCGATAATAGTATTCCGTGCAGGCATCCGCATCACAAGGACTCGTCGACTGTGCGCATTTACGCGTACTGATAATCCAATAATCTGGGGGAATTGGAGATTTTGATCGTCCCTGAAATGGGCCGCGACGTCCAAAATCTGCGTCTGCACCCGACTGGTCTGCTCCGATCGGGGGGGCATCCAGATAGACTTCCTGGGAAAAATCCGACTCAGGGGGGTCGGGTCCAAATCGCGGAGCGGCCAAAAATGGTCCGTTTTGAGCGTTTTGAATCCCACCGGTCAATTGTCGTCCTGCGACCCACTTCAAAGGCAGAGTTGATTGAACGGGGAACTCATCAAATTGGGGATCCAATAAATGTGACCCGGAATTCACCGAAATATCGATAGCATTCTGCGAGACTGGCCGTAATCCAGACCGTTTTGCCGGAACCTGGTGTACCGGAGGAACATAACGCAGCTTTATTGACGGCGGACGGCCCTTTCCCGCCTCGTTGTCCGCCGAATTCGCAACTGATCTTGGTCGATCTTGCGGTGCGACAAATTGCGCAAATCCCTGTTGAAGATTGATGCCCAGTAAGAACACTACCCAAGTCGTTATCAACACCAGGCGCAAATGAGTTTGCACCGGCGGAAATGCGCGCTGATCAAAGGCTGGGCATGACCAAATCTTCATGGGGTCGGAAGTTGCTTTTGCTTTCGTATGCGTTGAAAATTCGCGACAAATTCGATTCGCAACATTTCGGGGCCCCAAAATCCTTGGAGTTGCTGTGCTGCCAATACGTTTAACCGCAACTTTCAGGCGAATGTCAAGAACGGCAATCCAGATTAACTCACAAATCGCCTCGGCTACGGGTGCGGCAGGTTGACTTATTGCAACAGTTTAAAATAAGCATCGATCGTGCCGAATAAATGATATTTTGGGAATTGACGTCAGAGACGATTCGGACATTCATCTTGCGAGAGTTGCCGTAAGCTCTGCAATACAAAATAAACGTGCGGAATGTGATTTTTTCAATCGTGGAAAGTCGAGGCAGGTCGGGTGGAGATTGAGGAGGTGTAATTTAGCACGAGGTACTACAAGGGAATTGGATCGGTCATTCCGGAACGCGATCTTGATGAATCGCGCGTGCTCGATGAACCGCAGGTCAGAGTAATTCGAAGCTCGCGACGAAATACCAAGAATTGATGTAATAATCCGTCAAAATATCTGCAGGTAAGAACCTGCAGGTAAGACACTCCGTGAATCGCAGCCGAAGTGTTCTTCAACG
>JAQGHT010001172.1 GCA_028291565.1 Planctomycetaceae bacterium
GAACGCGGCGGTGTTCCACGTGCTCAACTTCCATTTCTGGATGATTGCCGATTGAGTCAGGTGCAAATCAGCCAGCATGGGGCGCTGTCGGTTTGGAAATCGGCGGTGTCTCGATTTTTGATACGTGAGAATGGAATCCCCCGCGGAATTGTTTCCACAAACGGCGCAATCGCACCTCAGTCTTCGGCGGAAGTTCTGATCTCGCTCTTGCCGCTGACGTTACATGAACAGCCGCGGCAGGTCGCTCTACTGGGAATCGGTGCGGGCGTCCCTCTGTATACTTGCCTGGGATCTCAGGATTTTGGAGTCACGCTGGTCGAATCCGATTCGCAGCTGGTTTCAATTGCCCGACAGCTGACGACCAATTCCGAACTGGCAGGCCTCTGGAAAGAAGATCGGCTGACGCAGGTCGCCGTCGATCCCACCTTGTGGGTGACTGGTCGGGGGCAACAATTTGACGTGGTGATTTCCAATCCGGATCCCTCAATATTACTGCAATCGGCGTCGCAATATACTCAACAGTTCTATCGCCGGGCGGCGCGACGCTTAACCGTCGATGGAATCTTCTGCCAACGATTTACGTTCCATGATTACGGCCCCAGCCCCATCCGGACCATGTCTGCGACTTTGCGGAGCGTATTTTCCGAGGTCATGGCGGTCGAAGTCGGGCCGGGAGAAATCGCCTTTCTGTGTACGAATTCAGCGCGCGGGCTGATTCGGTCCGACGTCGCCGCTCGGATGCAGGCGCTTTACGCGACTGAGGCCATGGCTGGCATCGGTTGGGACTGGACAGTGATGTTGACATTAGGAGCCTATGATGCCGAGCATCTCGACAAGATCGAGGCGACCGGAAAGGCGAAGATCAATTCTGCCAGTAACGGTCTGTTCTGCACTCAGCTGGCACCGGAACTCATGCGCTGGGGATCCAAATCGGCCGAGATCGCTCAAACCTTATCTCCGAATTGTGGCAAGATTTTGAACTGGTTGGTCGAAGTCTCGGAACGCGAAGAACTTTTGCGACGGCTGTCCGAGGTGCGTGGCCAGCAGGACTTGTTGACCAATTATCCAGACCAGTACTGGGCCTACCGTTCACAAATTCGCAAGCAAGTCTCGACACGCCCAGTCTCCAAGATCCAAGCCGTCAAGCACGAAGAGGGTCAAAACGGGCTGCCGGCGCAAGACAAACGGCGATTGCGTTATTTCCAGCAGTTGAGCAAGGCGATCCATTCTAAGAAGCCGGAAGAATTTGAGCGACTCGAGACTTTTACCGTCCCCTACGATCCGCTGGTCAGCCTATTCGTGCATCAGGAATTGGCTGAGATTGCTGCCCGGGCACCCCAGATCAATCCCCAGCTGGAACTCGAGCATCGTTTACACACGTTGTTTTTCACAACGACCAACGACCGTTCTGTTCGGAACGCCCTGGCTGCACTACGACTCGTGCTCGATAAGCCCGAATCGGTGTCAACGGGAGCTGACCGCTTCGATTTGCTGAACACTCTGTTGCAATCTCTGCAATATCGCTGGGAATCCCGCTCCAATGCGGCTCCAGGTAATGCCAAGGAGTTGGCTCACGACGTGGAGGACAATATCGTCCTGGCTGAACGAGCAGTGGTGGTCATGAAGGACCTCGCACCGCGAGCTGACGTTTCGGCGGCGGATTGCGAAGCACGTGTTCGGGTCATCGAACGCAAACTGCTGCATCCTCTCAGAAACTATCGCTCGCGCCTGCAGCCCCACGTCGCCCGTCAGAAGGTGAAAGACCTGGACGCGGAATTGGATGGCGATTTGCCAACCGATGAAGAACTGCAATTCCCAGGAGCAGATAAGCCTTAGGGACATGTTTGAAAAGCCTAAATTCGGGAGGGCGAGGCTCCCGCCGAGCCGAGGCGACCGCCGGAGGCCTCAGAAAAAGCCTCCGGCGGGAGCCTCGCCCTCCCTTTTCAAACACGCTTTAGGAACGTCGATTTTCTTTTAAAATCCGATACGTTTCGGTGGCACAACGCTCCCAATTCAGTCGGCCGAGAATCTCGGCCACTGCAGCGGGATCTGGCGGAGTCGGATCGGTTCCGAAAATCCGTTCAAACGTGGACTTCAAGCTTTCAATCGAAGTGGGATCGAAGTAATTGACAACATCTCCGGCAAGTTCCCGGAAGACTGGCAGATCCGAGAAGAAGACGGGCCGACTAAAGCCTAATCCTTCGACTAACGGCATTCCGAACCCTTCAAACAACGAAGGGATGACGACCGCCCGGCATTCATTGTACACCGCGGCGACTTGAGACCGCGTAATATAGCCCAGGTGCAGCACATTCCGGGCGAGATCGTGATCGTCCAGCAGCCGGCGTAACTCTGGTGAACATTGTCCTGACAGGACCAGCCTGGCCGGCCGCGGAGAATGAGCATCCTGGTAGGCCCGAAACGCCGCTAACAAGCGAGCGTGGTTCTTATGGGGAAATGACGTCGCCGGATAATAGACATAGGGCGCGCCTGCAGGCACAGGATTCGCCGCCAGGTCATTGTGTGGCGCCTTGCCTCCCAGATAAACCACCGAGCATTTTTCCGGAGCGATTGGATAGAATTCCAGTAAGTCAGCACGCGTCGCTTGCGAGATCGAAATCGTGTGGACGCAGTTCTGAATAACGTGGATTTCTTTCCTGCGACGCAACCAGCGTTGCCAACGGCTGACATGTTCGGGAGTTCGATAGTGCAGCAGATCGACGACAGTGACCACCGTCGGAACGTCAATGCCCCGAGGAAATATCGACTGCTGTGGACACAGCAGGACATCCAGACGCAATCGATTGAATTGCCGCGAAAAGAAGCGACTTGCCGAGAACGGCAGCGCAATATCCAGGAATCGCAACGTCTGGATCCAGCGACGGGACCAGGGCACCGATAGCAAATGGAATCGCGAATCGTGCAGAGACGCGAACGGCGCGAGGTTTTCTGAATTGCCGAACAGGATCAATTCATCGTCGGGTTGCAGGGCTTGAATGAGCCCTGGAACAAGACGTTCAATGTAGTCTCCGGCACCGCCAACGCGACCTGGAAAGAACTGGAATAACGCAATCCCAATTCGCATCTTCAGAGCCTCACTCGAACCGCATCGACGCAGCGCTATTCAACCGCAACAGCCGACCTCTTTGGCAACAGTCGTTCAATCGCTCGAATCAATTCGGGGAATTGGAACGGTTTTGAAAGATGGGTATGCCGGCCGCTGGAATGAGATTCCCTGTCTTCCCCACCCAGGATGACTTGGGGCACGTTGTTCCAGACCCGATTCGCTCCCGCAGAGGCGAAAGGACTAGCCTCTGCGTCAATCACGAGAATGTCGGGTTGATCAGCACGCTCGCCTGGCAGAGTCTGGACCTGAGATCGAACCCAATCGACACGCAGTCCGCGCGGAGCGAGCACTGTTTCCAGCACTTCTTGAATCTCGTGCATTCCATCCACGATCAGGACTCGTTGTCCGTGAATCACGCTGCCATCCTTCCTTGTTTGGCGGGATTTTTTCGCTTCAAAATCGGGAACTCAAGTGATCAAACTGCGATTGAATACGCAGTTTGTCGAGACTGAGTTTGGATCGGTGTGGATGCTGTCGCGCAATCCATTGAGCGACCATGTTGAGTCGATCGGAGTTGCCTCCAAACGACCGGTTTCACACCATTTTCAAAGCGGTCGGGAGCATACCGGCGAACGGGTTTCTTGTCAAAATCAAGTTGTGTGACTTTTTTGTTGGAGATGGTTTTCACTTGATTTCCGTAGCCAATCTCGTGAGAGATTGGGGGGCAGTTCGCTCCGTTTCCGGTCCGACGCCCAAGGTTTGGCAACCTTGGCTACGCAGAAGATGCGTGAATCACACGATCGAGCCGCTGTTTCTTCGCCCAAAGTGTTACAAATCGCTGGTAACTGTTGTATAATCGAACGCATGAACCATCTTGGATTTGTTTCATCGGTCGGGAATTCGAAAATGCCAAGGGTGCGCTCTCGCTATAGGCTGGACGGCAGGATCTTCTGCCTGACACTTCTGGCTTTCGGCCTGTTCATTCCGAATCTTGCGTGGACGGAAACTCCATCAACTGCCGCGGCTCCGCAAACCCCTCCTGACGAAAAAATCTACGGTATTGAACCCTCAGTGGAACAACGCCAGCATTGGTCATTTCTGCCGCTGAAATCCATCACCCCACCGGCAACTGGCAGTTCACGAGAATGGGTCCGCAATTCGATTGATTCGTTTATTTGGGATAAACTCAATTCCAACGGGTTGCAGCCCTCAGTTCCGGCGGAGCCTCGAGTTTGGCTGCGCCGGGTCTATTTCGATTTGATCGGACTGCCACCTCCACCTCGTGAGATGCAGGAATTCCTGGCGGATCCCTCGGATGCGGCGCGGGAACGCGTCGTCGAAAAACTCTTGGCAGATCCCGGATATGGAGTTCGCTGGGGCCGAAAATGGTTGGATGTCGTCCGCTATGGTGATACCAATGGCTACGAGCGCGATGGAAATAAACCGAGTGCCTGGCGGTACCGCGATTACGTCATCGATTCGCTGAACGCTGATAAACCCTTTGATCGGTTCTTAACGGAGCAGATTGCGGGAGATGAAATCGATCAGCCAACAGCCGAATCCATGACGGCAACCTCTTTCTTGCGGCTGGGAACCTGGGACGACGAGCCCGCCGATCCGGTCGTGGACCGCTACGATCAGCTGGATGATGTCGTACGCGCGGTTTCCACCACGTTTCTGGGGCTGACTGTCAACTGTGCCCGCTGTCACAATCACAAGTTCGAGCCCCTTTCGCAGATGGATTATGCCCGCCTGCTGGCCGTATTTGCGCCGCTCGAACGGCCGCAGGAAGGCAGAACTGAATTCGATCGCGAGGTGGGCACGCCGCATGAAGTGGAAAACTTCAAAACTGCGAAAGAGCGGGCAGATACGGCGCTCAAGCACGTTCAAGCTCAACTTCAAGCACTACAAAAAGCAATTCAGCATCGCGTTCTCGCCGATCGTTCCAACGGCCTCGCGGATGATGCCAGAGCCGCCTTTCTCGCTGATGGGAAGCTGGATGAGACTCAACGCAAATTACGAAAAACGCATCAGGAGAAGTTCGATCAAATTCTTTTGGCAGCTTATTCGCCTGACGAGAAGCGGCAGAAGGAGAGTTTTCAAGCTGCGGTGACCGCACTCCAGGCTGCTCAGCCGACTCCCTTGCCCAAGGCGTATATTTTCCAGGAGCAAGCGGGAAAGGTTCCCGCAACACAAGTTTTTCGACGTGGAGACCCCAGCACGCCCTCGGGGTGTGTCGAACCGGGGATTCCCGTCGTAATGGCCCCGAGCCCCGTTCTGACTGTGTTGCCACCTAAAGCAACCCAGACTTCGGGCCGTCGCCTCGCACTCGCACGCTGGATGATCGATTCGAGCCAGAATGCTCTGGTGCCCCGCGTGATTGTGAATCGGATCTGGCAAGGTCATTTTGGCGAGGGCCTGGTTCGTTCGGAGAATGATTTTGGCGTCATGAGCAGCGGTCCCAGCCATCCTGAATTACTTGATTGGCTGGCTGCGGAACTGTTGAAATCAGGCTGGAAATTGAAAGAATTGCACCGTCAGATTGTGTTGAGCCAAACGTATGCGCAGGCCAGCGCGCGGCGTGACGATGCCGGAAAGATCGATCCGAGTAATACTTATCTCTGGCGGTTTCCCTACCAACGCCTGGATGCGGAACCGATTCGAGACGCCATACTGGCTGCGAACGGGACTTTAAATCTGAAGCAGGGCGGACCGGGAATCTACCCCAAACTGGGGGCCGAAGTTCTGGCGAGTCAATCGCGTCCAGGCAACGGCTGGGGGACGTCCTCGCCGGATGAGGCTGCCCGGCGCACCGCCTATATCTTCGTGAAGCGATCGCTGATCGTCCCCTTCATGGAGTTGATGGACCTGCCAGACACAACGACTGCTTGCGAACAAAGAAATGTCTCGACGATTCCAACTCAATCACTGACGTTGATGAACAGTGATTTTATGCAAGATCAAGCGAAATTGTTCGCCGAACGCCTGAAACGGGAAGCGGGAGCTGATGCTGCAGCACAAATCACGCTCGCCTATCAACTGGCACTGGCTCGGGCTCCTGCAGCTGACGAACTGGAACAGGCGTCGAAGTTTCTGCAGAGTCGCCAGGTCTCGAAAAACTCAATGGAAGCCGCGCAGGCGTTGCCAGCCTTGTGTCTGGTTCTATACAACCTGAACGAGTTTTTCTACATTGATTAACGTAGAGGGGTCAGGTGGTTCATAATTCATTTTTCGCTTTAAAATGGCGAAAAATGAATTATGAACCACCTGGCCCTCGAGTTTTACCATCTGTTTGTAAGTGGTCCTCCAATGCGACTCCATCTGAATTCATTCATGCTCACATCCTTAGCGATCATCGTGTCAAGTTCGTTTGTGCTGGCTCAAGAACCTGCCGCCAAGCCCGTCAATTTCGTTCGTGATATCCGCCCCATCCTGGCCCGGACTTGCTACGAGTGTCATGGGCCGGACGAAGAACATCGCAAGGGGGAATTGAGGCTCGATACACCGGAGGGAGCGTTCGCGAAACATGACGGTCAAGCTGCGTTTGTCGCGAAGCATGCAGAACAAAGTGAGGCCTTGCGCCGCATCGTGTCGACCGATGATAGTGAGCGAATGCCGCCGCCCAAATCGGGGAAGACCTTAACACCCGAGCAAATTGACTTGCTGAAACGCTGGGTGGAGCAGGGTGCGACCTGGAGCTCGCATTGGGCATTCGAAAAGCCGGTACGGCACGCTCCGCCGAAGGTCAGCGATTCGAAATGGCCGAGAAACGATATTGATTGTTTTGTTCTTGCCCGGTTGGATCAAGAACGATTGAAGCCGTCTCCGGAAGCCAGCAAATATCAATTGGTCAGACGCGTCGCGCTGGACCTCACCGGCTTGCCACCGTCAAACGACGTCGTGCAGGCCTTTATCAATGATGCCTCGCCCGATGCGTACGAAAAACTCGTCGATCGCTTGT
>JAQGHT010001190.1 GCA_028291565.1 Planctomycetaceae bacterium
AAGCCGGGAGGCAGACTAATGCTCAGTGTTCCAGATCTGGACATACTGTGTCGCATGTTTGTCGATCCGAATCTCAAGACACAAGATCGTTTTCTGGTGATGATGTTTCTGTTTGGTGGACAACTGACACAAAACGATTTTCACAAGACCGGATTTTCGGAAGATCTGCTGTTTGATTTCCTGACCAGTGCCGGATTTGAACGCTTCCGCCGTGTCGCTGATTTCGGACTATTTCAAGACACGAGCCTGATGCGCGTGTGGGGAGCTCCGATCAGCCTGAACATCGAGTGTTTCAAGCCGTAAATCCGCTTCGTCCGCGGCAGACGTGTGGCACCAATTCAGGAGCAAGTCCCTGCCGGAGCCACAAATGCGTGCCCGGTTGAAATCAAACAGTGGAAAAAAGCTGAAGGATTTGTTACTCCCACCTGTCCGCGTTGACTCACGCCAGGCGGAACGAGGTCTCAAGATCCATTTTGTGCTGGTCAAAAGTCCAATTTGTCTTGCGTTCCTGCAGAGAATTCAGCAGCCGTCTGCGATCACTTCGCGAGTTCGGACCACATCCACTCTGTTCGCCCAAAACTCAATCGGAAACTGAGGCTCCCGCGGTTTCCGCGGCCCTTGCCGTTAACGGCCGTCGTGAATCGAGAGGGATGGTCGTCTCCGCAGACGAAGAATGGGCAAGCTTGAGACCATTTTCGTTCTGGACTGTCTGGAATGCCGGATCGAATATTGGGACAGATTCTGGCTAGATGTCGGATGACGGAAACCGTTATACTGGAAGATCTCAAGCTCGATCAATTTCGAATACGAGATCTGACTTTATCGTAACTCATTGGCAAGAACAGAGGCACGCAGTGTCCCCCAAACTGTTGGTCCAGCTTTCCATGGCGGCTGCCGGTGCCGTGGCTTTAGCGACGATACTTGACTTGGCGCTGGGCATCCCATTCGGCCGAGCCATGATTTTTGATATCATGTTCATCATCACCGCGGCGGTGGTGCTGTATCTGGGCTGGGAATCGTATCGCGAATTGACTTAGAACGTCTGACAAAACCAGTTGCGAGAACGGAAACCGCTGAGGATCATACACATCCGGTGAATTCGCAGAGATTTTCTAGCACTTCTTAGAAAGATCGGGCATGCTGGCCAAGCGAATTATTCCTTGCCTCGATGTGCATGGCGGGCGAGTCGTCAAAGGGACGAATTTTTTGCAGTTGCGGGACGCGGGAGATCCGGTCGAAATCGCGACTCGCTATGAGCAGGAAGGGGCCGACGAGCTCGTCTTTCTGGACATCACTGCGAGCCACGAGCAGCGGGGGATCATTCTAGACGTCGTGAAGCGAACGTCCGAGGTGATTTTCATGCCTCTCACCGTCGGGGGCGGCATTCGAAATCTGGACGATATCCGCAACTTGCTGAATGCCGGGTGTGATAAAGTCTCGATCAACTCCGCAAGCGTCAAGGATCCGGAATTTGTGCGCGCAGCCGCACTCAAGTTTGGCAGCCAGTGCATTGTCGTGAATATTGATCCCAAACGTGTCATCAAGGATGGCAAAGAGATTTGGGAAGTTTTCATCAACGGCGGCCGACTGCCGACCGGACTGGAGGCCGTCGCCTGGGCGAAGCGAGTTGAAGAACTGGGAGCCGGCGAAATTGTTCTGACTTGCATGGATGCGGACGGTACGAAGGACGGATACGATCTGGAGATCACGCGGGCCGTCGCTGAAGCCGTGCACATCCCTGTCGTCGCCAGTGGCGGAGCCGGTTGCCCCGAACACTTATTTCAAGCGGTCACCACCGGCAAAGCCAGCGCAGCACTGGCCGCCAGCATTTTTCACTACGGTGAATTCACTGTCTCGGAAACCAAAAAGTACCTGGCCGAGCGCGGCGTGACTGTCCGATTGACAGCCTGAAATTAACAGCCTGAAACTGTTGAAGCCAAATACTCGATCAAAGGAATTCAGTCATGGGTGGACACGGCGGATCGGAAAGGGCGGCCAGCAGCGCGCCAAGCGTGATTGGTCAGACCAAAGAAAAGAAACCGCTGGAAGTCGACAAGCTGTTTCGCGCGATGATCAAGCTCAACGGCTCTGACTTGCATCTCAAAGTCGGTAAGCCCGCGACCGTGCGAACTCGCGGTGATTTGCAAGAGCTCAATATGCCTCCGATCACCAAGGAGCAGATGGAGCAATTGCTGATCCCGATGATGGATGAGCGAAATCTCAACATCTACTATGCGGAAGGGGGCGCCGACTTCGCGTATATCGTCGAGTATGAAGGCCAGCCCTGGCGGTTCCGCGTGAATCTGTTCGTACAAATGGGCAACCCGGGTATGGTTTCCCGTAAGGTCGAACGGTCGATCCCCAACTTCGAGGGCTTGAATCTGCCCCCGATCATGGAAAAGCTGTGCGTTTACGATCAAGGCATGGTGTTGCTGGCCGGTGTGACAGGCTCTGGAAAAAGTACGACGATTGCATCCATGCTGGACTGGGTCAATCACAACTATCGTAAACACATCCTGACGATCGAGGACCCCATCGAGTTCGTTTACACTCAAGATAAATCGCTGATCAATCAGCGCGAAATCGGCATCGATGTCAAGAGCTTCGAAATTGCCATGAAGCATGCGGTGCGGCAAGACCCGGACATCATGCTGGTGGGTGAAATGCGTGATATGGAAACGTTTTCGACCGCCATGCACGCCGCTGAAACGGGCCACCTGGTATTTGGAACGATCCACGCGTCGAATGCTCCGTCGACGATCGGACGTATTCTGGACCTGTTTCCGCAGTCCATGCATAACGCGCTTCGCAGTTCGATGGGCTTCAATATGAATGCCATCGTTGCGCAAAAGCTGTTGAAGACAATCGTCGACAAGCCGAAACGCGTTCCGATTATCGAGATCATGATTCTGAATGCGACCATGCGCAAGCTGATTCTCGAACACAAGGATGAAAAGCTGACCGATGCGATGCGCATTGGAAAGGATGACGGCATGCAGCAGTTTAACGACAGCCTGTACGGCTTCATTCAAATGGAATTCATCAGCCGGGCCGATGCGTTTGAGATTTCGCCGAACGTCGAGCAATTGAAAATGATGCTGAAGGGCATCGACGTGAAAGGCCCCGGTATTCTGTAATCACGACAGGGTAGATGCTAGCAACGCACGTTTTGAAACTGAGCCGTTGTTGCATCTTCAGCTCGCGGATCCGCAATCCAACAGGTATTTGATCGAATACGTTGCGATTCACAGCGAACAGCATTATTTCAACGATCCCGAGGGGATTGTACAGCAAAGCCCAGTGTCGCCATGCACCTGTGGCGCCCGCTGGGCCGTCTGGAAATCGAAAATGTACCCTGCAAGGGTTCCGCAATCGGTATTGTGGATCCCCTTGCAGGGTATCGTCGTATGATTGTGGCGCTTCCCAGGCTACGCCGTGGGGTACCCGGCAACCTTGGGCTTTCGCACATCACTTGATGTGGCAGTCTCATCAACAGTGAGGTCATGATCACGGTTTCAAGAGACCGTTTTAGTTGGACAGCGCCACGTTGCATGAGCGGATCGGCGCTAGCCGCCGGTGCCTCGTTTGCGAGTTTACTCGCAAACTGTGTGGAAAAGTGTGGCAAAGTGTTAAATACTTTCAAGTGGTGCATTTCACGCGAGTAAACTCGCGTGAAATGCACCGGCGGCTAGCGCCGATCCGCTCATGAACCCACGAAGTGGTGCTGTCCAATTAGTCGAATGATTCCAGTTCTTGGACATCGCGCCCCGGCCTGGCGACCTGATGCCGCAATGCAACAGTTCCGGCAACGCGTGGCGTTCTCACAACGCTTGATGTGTATTCGCCGCCGCACACTTCGAATGGCTACCCGCCGCGAGCCATCTGTTAATCTGAATAACTGATTCATCCGGCATTCGATGTCCGGAAAAACCGCGACAGACGTCATCGCCTGCATGACTCGGAAAAAGTCCAGCAGGCACATTCGCAGATTGTTCAATTGAGAACAGAAGTTGCGAAGCGATGAGTGAGTACTCGAAGTGCTCAGTCGAGGCGTGAAAATTGACCTCGATCGACACCCGTGTATTTCATTATCTCGGACCGGTTTTTTCGAGAGCTATCCATTTTCTGTCATGCTTGTTTGCCGGGCCTGATGCGGCATTCTTGTTTTCAGGGCGTCCTCCTTTCGGGCTGGAGTTGAATGATGAATCCGCTGCGTTACAAACTGATGATTTCTTACTTGCCGGGAATGGCGACGATTGTGAATTCGTTTCAATCCCCTGAAGTACAACGAGCCGTATTCGATTCGTTAATGGAAGCACTGAACGTCAAGATGGAATCCGAGACAACCGGTTCTGGAGTTGTAGCTCCAGCGCGACCTCGGTCTTCTGTTTCAGCACCGCGGCTGCACGCTGCGTCAACTTCGCCGCGGCTTAGCGATTCCGCGGTTTTGGAACCCAGCACGGACCACGCCCACGACCTCGCTGAAGGCGACAGCATCCATTCGATGGGTGAACGCCAAGAGGCGCTACCGTAGATTCGAATCGATTCTATACCACGCACGGTAAGAATGAGACGTTTGATCGCGGGGATAAGTATTGATAAACACTCATTCGTGGCCGCGAACAGTATAAATCGGTCAGAATTGAAATGAGACATCTCAATTCTGCCAGCGTGAAGGAAAGCGATAACCACAGCTTCGATCACGAGCACGTTCAGCGTCCGTGACGAGGCGACGTCAGCTGAGATTTGCTGACCCAAGGGCAACTTGGCAGGGACATCGCCTTGCCGAGCACGACTGAATTTCTTGCGCTCTCAAGACACTTTCAAAAACATCATTCTGACTCAATCAACACTGTCCCGCACTGTTCGGGAGACCTGCCGCATGAAATCGGTCGACTTGCTGACCAACGCACAAGCCGAATTGGAACAACTGCAGCCGCTACGGACGCGATTGGCCGAGTCATTGACTTTGCATGTCAATCGCTTGCAAGCCACGGGCGAACCTCCGTCGGAAGAATTACTCGACAACCTTCGCGACTATCGGCGTCGCTTGGTCGAACTCTCCGGTTGTCTTCCCACGGGAATATACCAGGGACCGCAGCTTGACCGTGATGAAACGACTCTCTCCTGGGAATCGCTTCGAGGCGCGTTGCGAAACTACCAATTGCAGCTGAAAGCAATGGAGGTGCTGGACGAAATCGAAGCACTACGTCACAAAGACGATTCTGAATTCGTACCGCTCATAGAATGTCAGCGGAATGCCGCACGGTTAGCAGATTCCATTCGGGCCGGTTCGACGGATGCCGAGACCAACGAGCCACTACACAGTTTGAATGCCGGAAACCATCCCTACTGCATGTTGATGACACTTGTGGTGCATGGAGACGAGCTGGCAGATGAAGTTTGGACGGAATTCAATGATCAGGTGATCGGTGCATTTGGCCGGCCATTGGCGACCGCCGTCGCACGCGGCAAAATTGAACTCATCCCAATCGAGAGTGTGTCGCCTGTCGCGGAGCTTGATTCTCTGGATCCGGTTGAAGTCAGTGTAGAGCCCGAGGCTGAAGAAGCGTCCGACACATTGCAAGTAGTGCCTGACATCCACGAATCTGAAATCTCGACCGTTCAGATCGATTTCCAAAATCGTGACGTCACAGATTCTCCAGCGATTGACGACTTGACTGAACAGCCTGCTTTAAGCCGTCATTCCGTCGAATTAATTCTCGAATTAAGCGCCTGCAATTCAATTCTTTCGGAAGAACCTCAGGAGCAGGAAGCTGAGACGGCGGACGTTTCGCATCAGGAAGTGTCCGGACTGTTTTTGGTTCGACCTCAAGGCCGGCAGCCAGCCGTTGATTCCATTCTGTCGGATCACTCGGCGGATTCGATTTT
>JAQGHT010001211.1 GCA_028291565.1 Planctomycetaceae bacterium
GTTCTTTCCGGGCAGCGGCCAGGTTCCCGGCTCGCATGGCATCCAATCCCGCGCGAAGTGCCAGCTTTTCGGTATCACGCACTGCAGGGGGACGGCGTGCCATTCGCGCCGGAGGCAACAATTGCCAGAGGGCGCTGCCGACTATCGCCAACAGCAGAAATGCAATTGCCCCGATGAGGGGGCGATAGCGCATTGTCGAACGCTTGGTTTGGACCGCTCGACCTGGCTGGGGTACGGGTGACATGGCACGGCTTCAATGGTCAATTTGAATCGAAAGGGTTCCACTCCATTTCGGCCCACCGCTTGAGCACAACCGAGTCGCGACCAGAATAGCCCTCTTAGAAGCTGCCAAAATACCTGTAGGCGAGTCTCTCCGAGACTCGCAGTCGAAGCGGTTTGCCGTCCAGGCATACCGTTCGATGCACCGGTTATTTGGCAGATTCTTAATGAGTTTGAAGGCAACTGGTGCTGCTCAAAGAGGCCCAGAATCGACATCTCCTGAGACGCAGACAGATGAGTCGAGTGGTCCCCAGGGGCTCGCCCGACTCATCTGGAATGTCTGTCTGGTGGCGACAAGCTGGAGCGAACACGGCAAAAGCCGGTGAGGCTCCAATTCTGAACTCAACGTAGCGCCAAGCGTTAGTCCATCTTAAACGCAGCTACCGTCTTCTCGCCATCCAGAATATCGACCGTAAAGCCGCTGGTGGCGTCTGAACGATATTTCTCAGGAATATTTGCCACGACCTTAGGAACGGTTCGTGGAGCCGTTTTTCCATCGCCACGATCTTCGGTTGTCGGCGGTTGAATGGTCACTTTGTATTTGCCGGCCAGCAATCCCTTGATCTCAAAAGTACCGCCCGCGCCGATCGCTCCGCTACCCCCTCCTCCGACCTTGGAGTCCGAGATCTGTACAATACCTTCTTCGACAGGTTGCCCCTTGAAAGTCACTGTCCCGGCCAACGATCCAGACCGTTCGAGAGTCGTGGGTGCACTACCGCAGCCGGAAAGATGAATCAACACAATGCCGGCACAAAACAACCCGGCCCAACTCTTGGATGCAGAAAACATAGAAAACCTCCAACAATCAATCAAAAAACAAATCACGGCCAGCGAATTGCGTGTGCAGATGAGCCACCACGAATGCCCGATTCTGAACGTGGATTATTAACAACCGGACGCAAGCCCGAAGCGTAAGCGAGTGCCTGCGAATCGGTGACAGTCGGTAGCACCGTGATGGAGCGCGTCACAACAGGTCAGCAATCAATGCCAACTCAGGTTGACGCACTCGCTCGCGCTCCGGGCTTGTCATCGGCATGGAAATAATCCGAGTCAAGAATGGCGGACGACTGACGGCGCGCTCAATTCCCAAGGATCAAAGCCGGGATGTTACGCGGACCGCGAATAGAAAACAGCAGCCAGTTTGTCACCAGCTGCTGTCGAAATCAAACACAAATCGCATTGGTTTCCATCGGAAAAGAACAACGCGAAAATCTAAAAGTCACCCAGAACATTGCCGTCAGCACGCAGCGCGAGATTCATCATTGTAAGGATGTTCACGTTGTCGCTGAGGAAGCGAATCGAGCCGTCGCACAAGAGTGCATGGACACCACCCACGTGGGCCGAATTCAAAGGTGAATTGCATTGTCCACCACCAACATTTGCCTGCGATGCACCCGAATTGAACGTATAGCGAATCGTGGTGCGATTATAACACCGGGCATCGGACGAATTCCACGTATTGGGGTCGCCGATCCACATTCCGCCGCCATTGTCGCCAGAACGGATGTCGACATTCGCTCCACCACTGTTCTTTGCGTAGTTGGATGTTTCTGAAACCATCATCGTGTTGCTTGAACCGTCCGTGATGTCGCGGAATCCGATCGATGAGTTCTGGAAGAAAACACCACCGATGGACGCCAAACCGGCGCTGCCGGAGAAGGTATTCGGATCGCTGGTGGCGCCGCCGATCAGGACATACGAAGCGGTCTGCAGAATGCGGTTGTTTCCGCCATTGTCCGTGACCGTGACGGGCAAGGGACTTGAAGGACAAACCATATAGGGGATCTTGGCACCGTCAACTACAGCAGCGTTGGGGCCGCCACCGGATTGTCCGATCCAAGACCAGCCTTGGGAGAAGATCAGTTTACTGTAAAGCGGAGCCTGATCAGCATTTGGCAGAATGGATGTCCAGGCGTTGGTGGAATGGCCTGGAACGTATGAGCCGGGAGGAAACCGCAACGCGGAGTCATGATAGTTGTGCATCGCCAACCCGATTTGCTTCAGATTGTTCTTGCACTGGGACCGGCGAGCCGCTTCGCGAGCTTGCTGAACGGCGGGAAGCAACAGGGCGATCAACACTGCAATGATGGCAATTACCACCAGCAGTTCAATCAACGTAAACCCTACGGGGCGTCGCGACATCGCTACGCCAGATTTGTCTTGTCGCATACGAACTCCTCATTGAGAGCTAATAGAAAAGTGAGTGCCAGGACAGGACACTCGCGAGTACCCAGATATGGAAACGAAGACTCGGCCCCAAGTAACTTCAGGTTACTTGAACCATAAAAGGATCTGAATCACGGCAAAACAACCGGAGATCGCGTTAAAAGCCGAACAGGCCGCACAAGCTGTCAAAGTGACAGGTGGCTGATCAACCAACGACTTATTGAGTGGAGGGCAAACCTGGCGTGAGGACTAGGCGGGCACAAAGCACTGCAGCCGAAATTACGGTCTCATGTCATTCACAAACTGCCAAGCCGAACTGACCCTCGGAAGACCAAATCGGCTTGTTCTAATGGATTGCCGAACCGGCAATTTTTCTTTTTTGATTTTTCCAGTCGGGGTGACAAGATTTGAACTTGCGACCTCTGCGTCCCGAACGCAGCGCTCTAGCCAAGCTGAGCCACACCCCGTGATTCATCTTTCGATGAGGTTTCGTCTCAAAACGTGGATCTGTCAAGACCTGGGATTGGACAACACTTGATGGAGTGCGGTTCATAGCCCTTCCAACGTTTTGGGAAGAGCATTTAATTGTAGCGGCCGACCGACCGGAGTCAATCGATAGGCATTGTTTCTGATCGCACAAAGCCCTTAATGATTCAGAATGAACTCGTTCGAGTTCAATAACGCCCAGTAGACATCCTGGTAAGCCTGCTCCAATGAGACGCTTTTGCCCAACGCAAGACTGTTTTTCAACAGTTTTTTGACCATCGCCAGCTCTTTGGCGGTGGCGGGACGGCTTAAGGCTGAAACGAACAACGCCTGAACCCGTTCGGTTTCATTCGCTTTCGAAACCAGCAGTTTGTGCAGCCAAGTGCCGGATTGAACCTCAGTGGCTCCTCGAACCAGGTCGCCGTTCATCATCAGCAGGGATTGTGTGATCGAACCATTCAGCGTGGATGTCTCATCGTTTTCTTCGGTTTCAAACGAGACCACAAATTGACGCAACCAGGCGTCTCGAGTCTTGTCCGATTGATCCAGCGTGGGCCCCCCGGCCAATTGTCCCTGCGTGGCGACGACCATTGAGTCATATAATTGCTCGGGACTCATGGGCTTGACGTACATGTGGCTAAACAGAGGCGGCTCACCCCTTTCCGGGTCGTCCTTGCTGTTCTGTTCGCCGAAACGACTCGTCAATTGATACCCGTCGCTGTTGCAGATCCAACGAATCAATTGCTTGATATCGTAGCCGCTACGCACGAATTCCTCAGACAGCCGATCTAAAAGTTGCGGATGCGACGGAGCGACGTGCGAGCCCATGTCGTCAACCACTGGAGTAAACGAGCGGCCGTGAAAATGGGCCCACATTCGATTGACGAATGCCGGCGCGAAACTGGAATCTTCACTGGAGGTCATCAGTCGGGCTAACTCGCGCCGCCGATTGGTCACTTGAGTCGTGTCGATCTTGGTTCCGCCAAACGCGGGATAAGCGACTTTCATCACGCCGGTGCGAGTCTCGTAATAACGTGGTTCATCCACATCTCTCGTCGCCAGTTCGATTCCCGCGACAACCATCTGTCCGGTCTTCGTGTCATATTGGGGCACGCGAACCACAACTGCCTGCTGGAAGAAGCTGTTAAAGGCCCAGAACTGCTCCTGCTTTGAATTGCTGAAGGGGTGATTGTGGCATTGAGCGCACTGCAGTTGGGCGCCTAGGAATAATCGTGAAGTGATTCCGGTGGCGGGGATGGCTCCGCCATTCAAATGCGCGACCAGAAAATTCGCGGCTCCGTTTTGATCTGTACGGCCTTCGGCAGCCACGAGATCAAATACAACTTCCTGCCACGAGCGATTATAGGCGAATTTCTGACGCAGAAATGTCGCCAGAGCCGGGCGGTTCACCTCTTCACGGGGCGCCCGCCCGACAAGCAAATTTGT
Source organism: Planctomycetaceae bacterium (assembly GCA_028291565.1). Lineage (GTDB taxonomy): Bacteria > Planctomycetota > Planctomycetia > Planctomycetales > Planctomycetaceae > JAKFVC01. The sequence goes on from JAQGHT010001211.1 coordinate 4,378, forward strand.
CCAGATTGTGGCGAAATTGCGAGCAAATGCCGGACTGTCCAGCAGGCGGTCAATTTCGATGGCACGCTTGGAAGAACTTCGATTGGCGAGAAATCTTTCAACGTCCGCGACCGGCGGAATATGACCTGACAGATCCAGGTGCACGCGCCGCAACCATTCGGCGTCGTCCGCCTTCGCCGAAGGGTTTAAGCCGGCACTTGACCAGCCTGCTTTCAGCTGTTCGCCAATATAGGCGATCACGGTTCCTGATGACGATGCCGAAGTCCCTGCAGTACTTGCGAGTTGCGGTTTGTTCTTCGTCTCGGAATTCGCCGGACCCGCGGACTGATTCGCCACTGAATGATTCACGGCCGGCGATTCGACGGCGGGAATTTCTGTCGCTGCCGCAGCATTGGTTGCAGGCGTCACAGGCTGAGTTGGCGAAACTGTCGCTAACTGGACATCATCCGAACCGAACTTACGTCGTCCCGCTCCGTCTTTCACGTAACTGGGGTTCGAGACTGTAGAGTTCGAGGCAGTAGGGTTAGGGACGGTGGAGTGCGCTAAATCCGTCCCTTTCAATTCATGATTTGAATCACCATCCAAGAGTCGAGAGGAGCTTGTGCCGCCTGCCGAAGCCTCGTTCTCGCCAGAGGTCTGAGTGTCCTTTGGCATCGTCAAGGCCAGCTGGCCCGGCTTGGCAGTTCGATTTCCAATCCAGACTCCCAGCCCCAAAACCACACAACCCGCGGCGACCAGACTTGCACGGCGAAGCCAAGTGCGAGAGGTCAGCGGAACGAACGTCAGTTTTTTGAACGACTGTGTCAATCGTCGTGTAAAAGTTGCATGTTTCCGTGAATGTTCGGGGGTCGGCAACTCGACTTCAGGTCGAGCCAATCTCAGAATAGTTGCATCAACCAGCGCGGCGACCGCGTCGTCTTCGCCTTGCTCTGCGACGGCCAGATCCCAATACAGGGCACCGTGCAGATCAATGTAATTGAGATAATAAGCGCGGGCCGCTGAATCAGTCAGGAGTAAATGCTCGAGACGCGCGTGTTCTGCCGCAGTCAGCCGATCTTCACAGACGGCTTCCAGCAAAATACCGAGCTCTTCCCGGCCATAATCCGGCCCTTCGCGGCCAGTGGAATCATGATTCGTGGGTGGCAAATTCATCCTCGCGCCTCGGCTGCCAGTCGGCGGTTGATGCATTCCAGCAAGGACTTGCGGATGCGTGACAGTGACTGGTAGATAGAATTAATGGGTCGACCCAGCTTTTCGGCGATGCCTGGTTGGTCTTTGGCCCGGTAATCTTTCACGTCGTGTTCTTTTGCACGGTGATCGTCCCCCGGGGTTTCGTCAACCAATCCCTCTTCGGCCTCGTCATTACCAGGACTGTACCGTGTTTGGATCAGAGCGCGATCTTGTTCACGAAGTTTCGCCAGACATTCCGCCAGCGCCTGTCGCCGACGATCCAGAAGCTCTGATTGCTGCAGGGACTCGGCTGCAACCAGCTCCAGCAGTTCGGGATTAAAATGCAACTTATCACGATGCTTACGCGACCGATACTTCATCACTTCGAAGTACGCGATCTGACAAGCCCAGGCTCGAAAATTTGTTCCGGGTTGAAATTGACTGGCCTTGGTCCAGATCACCAGATTGGTTTCCTGGAGAATCTCTTCCGCTTCAGTGGGTCGAGGCAACAGCGACAGAATGTATAAAAACACCGGTCTTTGAGAACGCGTAAACAGCTGCACAAATTCCGCGGACGGAGCCGCAGTCAGCGGCCCAGTCTTTGCTAGGTCTCTGTGATAACCCTTCGTCGACACGTCCAACAGCCTCAATATGAGCGGAGTTAGATTTCATTCACCAAATTCTGAAATCGCACTCGATTTTCGAGGAGCAACCTCTCGAATATAACCTTATCGAAAGCGAAATTCTCATTCGAAATCCCGTGGATTTCGGTTTTCTCGAAAACAACTGCCTGAGTGACATAACATCCGGCAGAGAATGTGATTGTAGCGAACCCTTGATTTCCCCCGACTGTCATCCTGTGCGGGATGAGGCAGTTCAGTACGTTCACCGTCCAACGTAAGTAACATGGTACTGTGTGTTTGCGATTTCAGCTGGAATTGCCCGTGTATTATCCACACCGGGCATTTCATTCACCAGGCCTGGCGGGTTGAAGTCAAAACCTGCGGGTGAGTTCAGAATATTGTTCGGTTTTATCTGGCAAGTTTCAATAATTAACCCTAATATGCATATGGTATAACTCGCGGGTTTCGGAATCGCTCTGGACCGAATTCGCAAGGCACTATCAGAAACAGGCTTGGTCAATTCAGCCCTTCGGGAGATTCTCATGCGATTGCAAACGGTTGGCGATTTGGTCGAAATGGTCGGTTCCGGACGAGTTGACGCGATCGCCATTGTGCGACCGCGGAAAAATCCTCAGATCTTGCGAATTCGGATGCGACGCGGAAAAAACTGGGATGAACTCTGGGTTCAGGCGAATGCGTTTGACGTGGCGGCTGGAACCAATGAGATGCTCCAAGACGCGCTCAATACGATTCTGGATCAAGTTTCTCCCGGCTAAGCAGTTGATACTGTTCGCGGCCACGAAGTGAGTCGTTTTTAATGCTGATCCCCGCGATCAAACGTGTCATTCTTAATCGTGCGCCGTATCACCTTGCAAACGCGTCGTGGCTGAAGTCGTGAGACTTTGGGCGAGTGTCTTGAAACGCCCGAATTCTCACGAATTTTGCGACAAAATGAACGACTGGCATCCAGCCAGGATCATGGAAATCGGAGCGCGCAAGCTTGAAATGCGTTCTGAACTCTTCTGACACTCTGTCTCAGTGTCCTCGCGGAATGAATCAAGTTTGACGGGAAATCAGCCAATCAACCCAATAAACGAATTTGAGTTGGGCTCGCTTCTTGTTTTGTCGGGCCGTTTTCGCCATAATCCTTCCTCTCCGTCGCACGGAAGCCGTGGCAACGCGAAGTGTGGGCTGTTGCTGCTGCGTTTCAATTTGACGCAACAGAAAAACAAGCAAGCACTTAGTGAATGTGAAACTGTGGAGTCGACAGACGGTTTGAGATTTTGGGAATTGTTCGATCAGTTCGAAATCCTGCAATGCAAATCGAACTGAACTAAAGACTTAAGGTTGTTCGGTCGCGAAAACGAAAGAAATCCGTTTCCTCGAGTTTTCCTTGGTCGTTGCGTTTTCCGTTGGATTCCGTAACGATTGGGCCTGTCGCGATTGAATTGTGTTGGTCGTGTTTGGAAAGTGAGACCCGGTAGCTCAGTCGGTAGAGCAACGGACTTCAACAGAAATAGGAGTGCCCCGGTCGCGAGGCCGGTGGTAGAACCGCACCATATGCTGGAACACCCTGAGAGCCTGCAGTACGCGAGAGCGTGACAATCTGCAGGATTGGGCAATCAGCAGGAAAGGCCGTCGGTCGTACGAGATCTGGTTCAGATGCGTGCGGTTACGGAATCCTCAGAGACTTGACGTGCGGCTCCCCTCGTGGGAGATGGTAAAGTCCAGACTGCAACCGTAAGGGCCGGTGAGAGCCGGTGCAGCAGGTTAATCCGTAGGTCTTGGGTTCGAATCCCAACCGGG
>JAQGHT010001245.1 GCA_028291565.1 Planctomycetaceae bacterium
AACCTTCCCAATCAACTGTTCACACGAGAACGTGTCGGCGGGTGTTATCTCGAAGGAGAACTGCTGCTGTCACGGAAGTACAAATTGAGTCTGCTCAACCGCTACGACTTACAATCCAGAAACAGCATCATTCCCGTGGGCAGCATGCCAACCGGGACGTTCAATGTGTCACGCTATACCTACGGCTTGAATTATGTCCTGCCGGGAGGCAGCCTGCTCATGTTCAACGTCGAACATTGGTTCCTGCCTAAGCCGCTGAAAGATATTGACGTGTTGGGCGTCCGCTGGGCGGCGACGTTTTAAGCCCATTTGAAATGGCGATCTGTTCCTGGGAACTGATTTTGCCGGTCGGTTCGATTGACAAGACCGGCGATCACAGGCAAGCCCGCAAGCATTGCCTGACCCGCCCCCTGAGTTCTGGCTGACGGCTTGCGAACCGATTCGTGAATTGTTACGGTAAAGCCGTCGCTCACCATTCACGAATGTTGGGAAATCATGTCCGGCGATTTTGATTTATTGCTACTCAAGTGCGCACTGACGGTCCTGGTGTTGTACCTGTTTGTTCCGCCGACACTGATCTATTTTCTGCAGCGGTTCCGAGCGAACCCAACACTGATACCGTTCGACCTCGAACAGCAGACTCCGCCAGGCGAAGCGGGCCGTTATTTCATGGAAGTGGATCAGCAATTCGCGGCGCTGGGTTTCGATCGACGAGCCGCGTTGACGCTGCCGGATGCCGTGCCCAATGTGAAAGCGCTGCTGGTCTTCTATGCCAATCGGCGCTCGAAAGACGTGGCGCTCACAGCCATCATGTATGGGCTGAACCCGGTCGATCAAACAGTGGCGATGAAATCGTCTTATGTCGAAATCCTCGCCCGGTTCCAAGACGGCGAATTGGAGGCCCTGCACACGAACAATGTCCGGATGCTGGGATCTTTCCCTACAACGCCGGGTTCGCGCACCTACCGCTTTCCGCACCTTGAGGACCTGTCACGGCTGTTCGAACTGCATCAAAAACTCCTGGAGCGGGATCGCCCTGTCGGCCGTAAATACATCCGAACCGATGAGGAATTCGATGGTGATTGCGTGGCATATATGCATACCGTCTTTCGCGAAACTTATGATCGTCAAATCGGCACGGGCTATCTGTATTTTCAGCCCAGCCAACAGGTCTATCGCCCCACGATCAAAGGTGCTCTATTCATGACCTGGCGCGAGCTGTTTCCGATCAAGCAAATCTTGTGGGAAGGCGCCAAAGCGCAAGCGAAGCGCCTGGAACAAGAGTTGTCATAGTGGCTTGCAATGCGGAACAACGGCCGTAGGGCGCTCGTGTCGGTGCCCATAACCCCACCAATCGACTTTGTCTCGATGCCGCCCGCTTTACCGCGGACGCTGCCAATGGCGGATCACTCGCAGAATAAAACGCCGTGGCGCAAGCCGCACACTAAATGTGAGAATCCGATTCAAGATTCCAGGAATCACAATCCGTTTGCGGCGCCGGAACGCGCGGTAGCCAATCCGACAGACCGATTCCGTGGACATGCTGGCATTGACGAAGTTCCAGTTGTGGTCCATTTTGGCTCGAATTCCAAACTCTGTTCGAGTTGGACCCGGGCAAAGGCACGTCACTGTCACGTTGTGTTCACGGACTTCTTCCCAGAGTGACTCTGTGAAAGACAGGACGAAGGATTTGGTCGCGTAGTAAACCGCTGAATACGGTCCTGGCTGAAATGAAGCCGTGGAACCAAGATTGAGGATGGCCCCCTCGCGACGCTCGATCATCTGCGGCAGGATCAAATGGGTCAGGTGCAGCATCGTGGAGACGTTCAACTGCACCATCTCCAACTGCTCTGCAATGGGAATCTCGATGAACCGATCGTTGTGCCCAAACCCGGCATTGTTGACCAGGACGTCGATTTTCAAGTTGCGTTGGGTGAGCGTGTCAAACAGCGTTTTTGCCGCACCGGCGATTCCCAGATCAAGCGGGATGACGATGTGTTCCACACCATGCTTCGACTTCAGTTCGGCAGCCAGGTGTTGTAATCGGTCAACACTTCGTGCGACAAGAATCAAGCGCGCGCCATCTGCCGCGAATAAACGTGCCAAACCTTCACCAATGCCGGCCGAAGCACCAGTAATCAAGACGGTTTCAAGTGGCAACGCAATGACTCCAACGGCGAGGTGACGTGTTGTGCACTCTCTAGGGTGGTAAAGCGAACGGTTCGCGCATTCTGAGAAACTTCAGAATCCACATCGGTCGCCAGCCAGTCAACAATTCGCACAGAAATTGTGACGGATTGCAGATTTGAAGCAGCTTTTCGCAGTTACGCAAATTCCATGCCGAGAGTTATTTTTCCGGGTGTGCTCGATTCGGTTGTTGTTTCGCGGCAGCGACTCGATCTTGCTCAGCATGTCGGGCTGCTGCACGTTGTACGACGATATCTTGCAACCAATGAAAAAGACGTGGAGCGATCCGTTTCAAACGCCACATATGCCTGGCCCAAGGTCCCATGACTAAGTGGAGTCGCCTGCGAAACGTTGCTTTCAGGGCTTCCTTTGCGACGCGTGTCGCGCTCAAGGGGCTACTGGACGTCACCTGCTCACCGGCAGCCTTGGCACTCGGTTGGCTGAATCGGCCGGCCTCGAGTAACTTGGTCGCGAAGAACCACGGACAAACGACCGTGACGCCGATTTTGTGTTCTCGAAGTTCGCAAGCTAATGTTTCCGTCAAGGCGATCACCGCAGCCTTCGAGGCATTGTAAGCGGCTAAACCAGGCGGCGCGAGCAGGCCACAGATTGACGCGACATTCAGAATGTAGGAGCCATCTCGGGATCCCGAATTGGTCTTCAGCCACGGAATCATGGTCTGACAACCGATGATCGTACCGCGTGTATTGATACTATAGGCCCAGTCGAAATCGGCCAGCGCCAGTGTTTCCACCTGCCCGGAGGCAACGACTCCCGCGTTGTTGATCAGCAAGTTCAGTTGCGGATGTTCGGCCTGCAATTTTGTTCGCAACTGGATCCAAGCCTCGGGATCGCGAACGTCCAGCATTTCAACCTGGCCGGATCCACCGGCTTTCTGAACGAGATCCAGGCTTTCCAGGGCACCTGCCTGGTTGATGTCGGCGATGACCACGTGCCAGCGCCCGAGTCGTGTCAGCTCCAGAGCAAAAGCTCGGCCTAAGCCACTTCCGGCTCCAGTGATCAACGCCAAACGCAGATCCGATTGAGGCGGCATGAGAAGCGGAATTCCTCAGAAACGACAGATAAAATGAGACGTTCAACGCGTTTCGAAATGCCGCGTAAAACGGAAATGGCAAGTCGCGGGCTCCCAAACGCCAGTGGGCTTGCCCCAGTGGGGCCAAGGCCTGTGCACTACTTTTTTCTCAGGCGGGGGTATTGCGGAGACGTAAAAGAAAATTGTCGCGTGGGTCCAAGTCCACGCGACAACATTTCTTCCCTACTTCACACGAATCTGGAACGGCATTAACACCAGCCGTGGCTCCTTGGCCAGGCGAGTGAAAATCGTCAAATTTCCAAGGTGCTGCTTGAGCTCTGGTGAGAGTTCACCCAACACCGATTGTAGCCATTGATTGTTGGCAGCCTGGATCCGCGCGTTGGGATCGAGCGATCCAAACAGTGTTTCGAAAGGACTGGTTGGTTTGGGGAGTTCCAGCTTTTCGAGCTTGTCGCTGGGATCGAGGCCCGCAAGCTTCTTTGCCTCGGCGATCGCATCTGCCAGTGTACCAATTTCGTCTACTAATCCGAGCTCTTTGGCCTGCAGGCCCGTATAAATCCGGCCTCGAGCCAACTTCTCCAGCTTGACGACATCCATCCGGCGCCCCTTGGCCGCCTTTTCGGTGAATTGTTTGTAGATGTCATTCATCAAGGCCTGCATGGCGGCGCGTTCGGTATCACTGAAAGGCGTCGTGACACTCATCACACCCGCATTCTTGCCACGAGTGATGATGCTCGTGTTGATTCCGATTTTGTCAAACAGGCCTTGCGTCGCCAGCTTGCCACCGACCACACCGATCGAACCCGTGATGGTGCCCGGTTCGGCATAAATCTTTTTCGCGTTCATCGAAATGTAATATCCGCCACTCGCAGCGACGTCACCCATGCTGACAACCAGAGGCTTCTTGACACGTTCCAGCTCGCGCCACATCAAATCGCTCGCCAGGGCGCTACCGCCAGGACTGTCGACGCGTAAGACAATCGCTTTGACAGAGTCGTCTTCGTTGGCTTGCCGGATGGCTTTATTCAATGTTTCTGCACCAATTGTCGATTCGCCGCTGAACATATCGGACGAACTGTGGCCGGTCATGATCGGGCCAATGGCATTGATGACCGCCAGCTTGGGGGTCGTCGTCTTGCGTTTGGGTGTTTCAATGCCCATGATCAAGTCCATCATCTTGACCATGCCGCTGAAACCGCTGAAATCGGTGTCCAGTTTCTTCTTACCATATTTGCGGGTGATCTTGACCTTCTTATCGGTGTCACCTTTCACCAGCGCTTCAAGTTCGTCTGGGTAAACCAGGCGATCGATCATTCCCAGCTCTTTTGCCTTCACCGCAGTGAATGGTCCGGCGTTGATCGCCGCTTCAACCTGTTCCGGAGTCAGCTTACGAGCGTCGCCGACGATCGCCTTCATCTGCGAGAAGTAGCTGTCCAGGACCGATTCCATCTCTTCGCGGAATTCTTTGCTCATTTCCGAACGGCTGTAGGGTTCGGCAGCCGACTTGTACTCGCCAACTCGCAGCATTTCTGCCTTCAGATCGAGCTTGTCGAACAAATTCTTATAGAAACTCACTTCGGCCCGCAGACCCAGGAACATCAAGACGCCAGATTCGGGCATGCAGACTTCATCGCAGGAGGCCGCGATGAGATAGTCCATGCTGGACCCATCATCGAAGTAGGCGAACACCTTCTTTCCGGCTTTGCGAACTTTGGCGATCGCGGTACGAAATTCATTCAACTTGGCCCAGCCGATGTGCGGGCTATTGACGTGCAGAATTAAGCCTTGCAACGTGTCATCCGTCGCAGCTTTGTCGAACCGAGCCAACGCGTCATGCAGGCTTTCGCTCAATTCCCCGAATAGCCCCGGCAGTGCAGTTGCTTCGGGATAGGCTCCCTTGATCTCAATGTGACCCCAAATGCTGGCCGCCGCCTTGTCTGCGGCCTTGTCAGTGGCAGGCTTCTCGGTTTTCTCAGACGCCGCTTTCTCGGTCTTTTCCTTTTTCTCCGTCTTATCTTGTCCCTCTACCCCCAGCGAAAAACTCAACCCGGCGCACACGAACGCCCCAATGAACAAATACCGCACCATGGGAATCCCTCGAAATGTTGAAGTAGACCAGCGAGACTGCCCAAAACTCAATCTCTGATTTTTTGAGAACGCGATTGAGTTCGCAATGGATCAAGCAATATTGTCTTTTGATCCTGGTTCGCTTCCCCAAGTGTATGCGGCATAATGTTTCCGGTCAACGAGAAAGTGATTTTGACATGATTCGGTGTCGCAATGATTCCTGACATCTCAATTATCTTAGGGCGCCCCGAAGCGTACCCTGCCCACGTGTTCGGAGCGATCAAATCCTGGTCGTAAGCGGACAATAGGGCGTTCGGTCTGATTATGCCGGTCACGCTGATCTGTGCTCACCATTCACTTGCTGATTGCGAGACTCCGAACATTCGGACGGTATGATACTAAACGTATCTATTTGGCTCAGCCTGCGTCAATTGCCGAAAACTACTTGTCGAATGTGCGAGAGTGTGGGAAACTGGTGGTGCTGGCCAGTTTCAACCGAACTGCTGAGGGGAATTTTCTGCCTGACAACCTCGACAGCAACGGCAATCGGATTACCCAGCATGGAGATCTCAAAATGATGCGTCCGTTCCGTTCCCTGGTGGTGCTCGCCACAGTGTTTTTCGCGACTGCGTTCTCAAATGTTGGCAACGCTCAGGGATTATTGTGGAGCCTTCCCGAAGACGGGACGTGGGTCAAATTCACCGGCAAGTACAAGAACAAGGAAGAGCAACCTGGCAATAACGCCGGGCCGTTGCAGCTCGAATGGCTTAGCGAATTGACGATCCAGTCGGTTGGCGAAGAAAAGGCGATGTTCCGGGGCAAGGAAGTGCCTTGCCGGTGGATCGAGTTCAAAGTCGTGACCGGCTTGCCCTCGGCTGGCGGGGTCGAAGCTGGAGCGGCAATTGATCCCGGTCCTTTTGGAGTTCGCACTTATAAAGTTCTCGTGCCGGTTGAAAGTGTGACCGGAAAGCTCAAGGATGCGGAGGGCTTGCCCGTCACTTTTATTCCCATCGTCAAAGGGATTCGCAAGATTGGCCGTGATGCTCAGCCGGAGCCAATCAAAGAGAAAGTCCTGGCCTTCTACCCCGTTCTGGGGATGTTCGCCAATTACCTCGATCTGGCTCCCGCAGGCGATGAAGAAACACTGGAATTGGCTGGCTTGGGCTCTATTAAAGCCAGCTCGCTCAAAGGAACCCTGAAGCAAAAGAATTCCGAAATGCGGACGGAAAACATCGGGCAAATCTGGAAGTCGTCGGAAGTACCATTCGGTTGGGCGAAGTATCAAGTCAAATTGACTCGACAACGGAAATCAAAGTTTGCACCCGAGTCCGAATTCGCACCGGCTGCTGAGATTGAAGTGGAAATGGCGGCTGTCGAAAAAGGAACGGGTGCCAAGAGCGAAATTGGCGACGTAGCTCCAGCCGCAGCGGCAGCAACCGATGCCAAAGCTGCTGCTCCCGCGGAGGCTAAAGAAGCCGCTCCAGCTGAAGCGAAAGAAGCGACTCCAGCAGAGGCCAAAGAGGCGGCTCCGGCCGAAACCAAAGAAAAAGCTCCCACAGAGGCAAAGCCGGCTGAGTCAAAAGAAGAAACAACCACCGAGCCCAAGGAAACGACTGCGGCCGAACCAAAGGCAGGAACTTGCACTGCCGCCGACGATGCGGTCGATTCGGCAACTTCAAAAAAAAGTAGAGCCAGCTGAAACCCTTCCCGGCACCGCCGCTGGACCCCAGTCCAACGCAGCTGCCGAACCGCCAGAGTCCACATCGGCGACAGGAAAAGTTGTCAAGGAAGGAGAGAGATCTCCCGCAGATTTAGCCAGTCAAAAAGCGGGTCCCACTGGACTCTTCGGGTGGGTTGCTTCAAAAGTGACGGGAGAACCCAGCGAACTCGACGCCAGCATTGGCTACGATGAATCAGCTGGTAGGACAGGTTTCAACCTGTCCGGACTCACGAAACGGACAGGTTGAAAACCTGTCCTACTTGCCCTTACGGCTATCGATCAGCAGTGTCACCGGCCCATCATTCACGAGTTCCACGTCCATGTGGGTTTGAAACCGTCCCGTGGCGACAGTCACGCCTTGCCCCTGCACTTCTGCGACAAAACTACG
>JAQGHT010000044.1 GCA_028291565.1 Planctomycetaceae bacterium
ATATGAAGGCAAACGCGTCTCTTTCTGGAGGACGATGGGCATCAACCAGAGCTACGAAGGAGTTCGCGCGGCTCAATCGCTGATCAACCTGGCGCTAATGACTGGAAATATCCGCCGTCAGGGCGCCGGGGCCAATTCCATCACTGGCCAGTGCACCGCGATGGGTTCGTGATTGTTCAGTAATACGACGAACCTGCTGGGAGGCCACGAATTCGAAAAGCCAGAGCATCGCCAGAAAGTGGCGGATGTGCTGAGGATCGAAGCGGAACGCATTCCCAGTCAGGCCAGCTGGTCGTACGACAAGATCATTGAAGGAATTCTCGGTGGCAAGATCAAAGGGCTGTGGATCATCGCCACCAATACGGCTCACTCCTGGATCAATCAGAATGCCGTCAAAGATATCCTCGACAGGCTCGATTTTCTGGTGGTGCAGGATATGTATCACACCACAGAAACCGCACAACTCGCGGATCTCGTTTTGCCAGCGGCTGCCTGGGGTGAGAAGGAAGGGACGTTCATCAATTCCGAGCGACGGATTGGGGTCATTAAGAAGGTGGTCGCGGCGCCGGGGCAGGCATTGGCCGATTTTCACATTTTCAGGCTGATTGCCAAGTACTGGGGCTGTGGTGAGATGTTCTCCCGCTGGACGAGTCCGGAAGCGGCGTTTCAAATCATGAAAGAGCTTTCCCGAGGCCAACCGTGCGACATTTCGGGCATCGAAGATTATCGCATGATTGACGAGCGGGGAGGCGTGCAATGGCCTTATCCTTTGGGCGCTGAAGATCAGACGCAGCAACGCCGGTTGTTCGCGGATGGCAAGTTTTATCACGCGAACGGCCGGGCCAAATTCTTGTTTGAGATGCCTTCTCCGATGCCGGAACCTGTGTCCGAAAAGTATCCGTTCCTGTTGCTCACGGGGCGTGGCACCGCGTCGCAGTGGCACACACAGACCCGAACCAGCAAGTCGGCCGTGCTCCGCAAGCTTTATCCGTCTGAAATCTACGTGGAACTGAATCCCGTGGATGCTCGCAAGTTGCGAATTACGTCGAACCAACGAATCGTGGTGGCGTCACAGCGTGGAGAATTAGTGGCCAAGGCATTCGTGACCCCCTGTGTGCAGCCGGGGCAAGCTTTTCTGCCGATGCACTATGCCACTACCAACCGGTTGACCTTGGCGCACTTCGACCCTTACTCACGGCAACCTTCGTATAAGAACTGTGCTGTGAACATTCGCAAGGCAGAGACTGCAGACCTGATCTCTGCTGGCAAACCACGGCATTAAACCACAGAAAATTGAGGGCGGTGGCTAGAGCGGTTTAATCGTGCATGTACCTCGCAGCTGCAGTCGTGAGACTTCGGTCGAGTGCCGTGAGTCGTCCAAATTCCCACGAAGTCAGTGACGACGAAGTCTAGTTTTGTGCGGTTCTTATGGCTGAAGTCGTGAGACTTCGGGCATGTGTTCTGCGTCGCCCAAATTCTTACGAATTCGGCTACGAGCTCGTTCGGTAGTGTGCAAATAGTGCATGTTTGGAGATTGTGTGAACGCTCATTTTGAATCAAGTCGGCAGACAATCGTGGTCATCGGCCACGGTATGGTCGGACACCGTTTCTGCGAACGTCTGGTCGAATATGATCTGGACAAAAAGTATCGCATTGTCACCTTTTGCGAGGAACCTCGCGCGGCGTATGATCGCGTCGGCTTGACATCGTTCTTCGCCAGCCGCAATGCGCAAAAACTCATGTTGGCGAATCTCGACTGGTATCGAGATCAGGGGATCGAACTACACGTGGGTGATCGCGCCACGGCCATCGACCGGACGCAGCGTGTCGTGACGTCGGACAAAGGCCTGAAGATCAAGTACGAGCATGTCGTATTGGCGACTGGTTCCTATCCCTTCGTTCCTCCGATGCCCGGTGTCGACAAGCTCGGCGTCTTTCTGTACCGCACAATTGACGATCTGGAACGAATGATCGAGCATGCCAAAACCTGCAAACGCGCCGCGGTCATCGGGGGTGGGTTGCTGGGCCTGGAAGCTGCCAAGGCCGCTTATGATTTAGGTTTGGAAACGCATGTCATCGAATTTGCTTCTCGATTGATGCCGCGACAGGTGGACGATCCGGGTTCCAAGCTGCTGGTCCGCAAGATTGAAGATCTCGGTGTGAAGGTCCATCTGCAGAAGGCCACGAAGGAAATCCTCGGCAATGGTCGCGTCGAGAAAATGGTCTTCACGGATGGGTCGGAGCTCGATGTCGGAATGATTATCGTCTCGGCCGGTATCCGGCCGCGTGATGAATTGGCCCGCCAATCAGGTCTGCAGGTTGGCGAGCGTGGTGGAGTCTCGGTCAACGATCAATTGACGACCAGCGATCCGAAGATCTTCGCGATTGGCGAAGTCGCATTGCACCGCACGATGGTCTATGGTCTAGTTGCCCCGGGTTACGAAATGGCCGACATCGTGGCTTCGAACTTGTGCGGCGGAAGCAGGCAGTTTTCGGGTGCAGATCTCTCGACGAAGCTGAAGCTGATGGGGGTCGATGTGGCGAGTTTTGGCGATTACGAAGCTCCGCCAGAAAGGGCCCGGCCGCTGGTCTATGATGACCCATTCAGTGGCCAGTACAAAAAACTACTGTTCAGTCCCGATGGAACCCGTCTGGTGGGCGGGGTGCTGGTGGGAGATGCGAGTGACTACGGCACACTGCTGTCTCTCTGCAAGAGCGGCAAGCCGCTGCCGATGCCTCCGGGGGAGTTGATTGTCGGCAAGAAGGACGGCGGTGCCACTGGCTTAGAGACTTTAGACGACGACAGTCAGATCTGCTCGTGTAATAACGTCACCAAGGGCCAGATTTGCACGGCGATTTCCGGCCAAAATCTGTCCACCATCGGTGAATTGAAAACTTGCACCAAGGCCGGCACGGGCTGTGGCGGTTGTATCCCCTTGGTGACTTCGCTTTTGAATCAACAACTCACGGCGGCCGGCAAGACGGTTAATCGCAGTTTGTGTGAGCATTTTGCTTACACGCGTCAGGAACTGTATCAGATCGTAAAGATCAAACGTCTGAAGAACTTCGACGATCTGGTGCGGAGTCATGGCAAAGGGCACGGATGCGAAATCTGCAAGCCTACAGTGGCTTCGATTTTTGCCAGCCTGTGGAACGAAAACATCCTGGATCATGCCACGCTGCAGGA
>JAQGHT010000059.1 GCA_028291565.1 Planctomycetaceae bacterium
GCCGAACTGACGTGGGAACAACTCGGTGGCAAGCTGGACAGCGAGCTGCATGCTGCATTTCTGATAACGAAGGCCGTTGTGCCGGAGATGATTTCGCGAGGATACGGACGGTTGGTCTATCTCAGTACAGGGCTATCGCGTCACGCGCGTGCTGGGATGATCACGCTGGGCACCTCGAAAGCGGCCCTCGACCAGTTCGTACGGTACGTCGCTTTGGAGCTGGCACCCCACGGGATTACCGCCAACCTCGTCGCACCGGCCACGGTGGAGGGAACCAAGGTAACAGAGCAACTGTCAGGCGAGCAGACACGCGAACTCGCCGAGGCCGCGCCGATGCGACGGCTGACTCATCCTGAGGATGTCGCCAGGACGGTGGCGTTCCTGGTAAGTGACGATTCCGGTTTCACCACTGGCCACTATCTTCCGGTCAACGGGGGCCTGTCAATGGACTGAACGCAACACGCGCGAGCGCACTGGCCAAGATATTAAGAAGGAAGATTCCTATGAACACAATCGATCTGTCCTACGTCGGGCGTGGTATTCACGAAGAACTGGTCGCGTATGTGGCCGATCAGGAAGGGTATTTCGAGGAGGAAGATCTCCATGTCGCTGTCCGCGACGGAATCCGGTGGAAGACCGACCGTCTGCGCGGTGGCGCAGTCATCGGATTGGGGAGGACCTTGTTGTCACGGCTGACCGATGGCATCCAATGGAAAATGCTGGCCGTCAACACGTGTCATCCACTGTTCTGGTTCATCGGGCGTGGCGATGTGAATTCCATGAATGATCTTCGCGGGCGTAGACTGGCGGTTCACCCGCCTCGCACTGCCCCCGGCGTTTTCGCACGTATCGTGCTGCGCCAGCACGGTCTCGACCCCGATCGCGACCTGCAGTGCATCGAACGATTCCCGGGTGACTATCAGATGGATCTACGCCGCCTTCGCGATGGTTCGATCGATGCGGCCTACGTGGGCAGCACCTTAGCACCCGAACAGGTTGCCCGTGAGGAGGGATTTTCGGTCCTTGCCTGGGTTGGCGACCACTTCCAGATTCCCACTGTGGGAATTGCCGTGGACAGCGATCGGATTCCGCTCGACAGCCCTGCGCTACAGGCGTTGGTACGTGCCAACCGGCGAGCCCTCCTCATGATCGCCGAACAACCGCAGTTGTCCCTCGACTACATCGGCTTGTTTCTCAATCGACTGACCCGGGATGAAGTTCAGCAATTCTACGAGCGATACATCCGCCCCTACTACACCACCGACGGTCAAGTTGACCTAAATATCGCCCAGGCCGCTGTCGACGCAGTCGCCGCCGAACTCGGGGTCGCCACGGCATCCGTGGACCAGATTTACCAGCCCGCCCAGACGACTGCCGCGACGCCTCAATAACCGTCTGTACAACGGGAAAGTTCGCCAGCACAAGATCCAAACGGCTTCTACTGCTCAAATTGCAACGAATTAGGACGGACCAACGCCTTGCTCGACGTGTCCTTCGGAAAGATAGTAACGGCGGCGGCAGGGTGACACTCAATAAATGGGATGCTTCAGCAACTCATGAGCCAGCCAGATCACGGCCTGACTAGCTCGGCTGTTATGCCGCCAGAGTTGGTGAATCTGCTCGATGGGGACCGCGAATTCGGTGGAGACGATGCGCGTGAGTCGACTAAGCAGCTCGGGGTCAGGCACCGTAGATTTCAGATTTGGCGGAATCGACTCTTTGCCAGGAACGACGCCTTGCTCCGCCAATTCTGAATTCTACGATGCCTGACCCCTTTCGGAGGAAATCTTCCGACTCCGCCAATCCATCCTCTGCGACCGCTGCCAGTCTTGTTCCACTCGAGCTACGGCAAACGGCCTGACGGAATTGTTGTCGTGATCGGCTCGGCTTGAATGGCGTGTTCCAGGGCGACTAACGCATCCTGGCACGCCAGCATTGCCTTACGCTTTTCCTTTAATGCAATTGCCACAGCTCGCACATCTGTATTCTGTCGTGACAGTTTGATAATTTGAGATTTGAGTTTCTCGAATTCCGCGTAGCGAGTTATCGTCGTTTCGATATTCGACTTATCGCTCCCGGTCAACAATGGGCTTAGCGAGTCGAAGTTTTTGTGGACTTTGTGGTCTTCCGTTGATAATTGCAATTCGAACTCGTCCATCTTCTGGTCGCTCGCCTCCGCGATATGCGGCGGAATCAGGACTTGCATGCGCAGGATGCCAATTCGAACTTCATCTGCCAGCTGCACCACCCGCAACTTGTTTGTGGAAGGCGAGTCGGCTTGATTCGCGACAATGTGGGAGAGAGCGTCGTCCATCTCCTTAAGAAGCTTCATCGCCGGGCCAAACGCCAAACTTTACGCTTTGCGATTCGAGCTTTGGACCGCCAGGTCCATCAACTGTTTGTCAACCTGTTGAAACTCTTGCAAGGCCTGGGAAAAACGGTCCATCAGTTCAGATTCTTTTGCATCGGCGCGCTCCTGAAAAAGCTTCTCCAACTCGGTCTTGCCACGTTCCAGGGCTGCGGCGGCTTGACGCGCTTCTTCGGTAAATGATTTCGAATCCAGCTCACCGGAGGACATGACCGCGCTGTTTTGGGCTTCTGAAGCGGCGGCGAGGGAGAGTCGCATCGCGCTCACGAGTTCCATGCGCTTTGCCTTGAAGGCGATTTGAGCACCAGCGTCGCGATCCCCTCGAAAATAAAGAACCGTGAAAAAGACGACGAGCAATGCCAAGCCGCCTGCGGCAATCCAAATTAACTCTCGCGAACCACCTTTGGCCGACATGATATGAACCTTCTCTCCGAAACAAGACCTTGCACGCCGGGAAATAGCGCAGTCGCCATGAGGTTCGAACTGCTGGGATCTCTCTTGCTCTGACGCGCTTTATACTGTTCGCGGCCACGAATGAGTCTTTTTCAATACTGATCCCCGCGATCAAACGTCTCATTCTTAACCGTGCGCTGTATAGTCACTCCTGTGGCGAATTGAGCTCTCAGATCGTCAAGTCGATTTGAGATGCGGAATACTGGTGGAACTTTGAGAATTTGACTCGATTTCAAGCTCAGGCAGGGCCACCTTGGCATCGTGACTGGTGAATACAACGGGGATGATCTCTTTCGAAATTGCCGCATCATAGACAAGTCCGAGGTACTTGTGCGCGGGTGTCGAAATCCGCAGAATCCAACGAAAGAACCAGATTCTCAGATGCTCCAGCGGCCTCAAACCTGGTCCGGAAATTACATCTTCTTCACCAACTTCGATAATCCAACGATTGGCTTCGATACTGATCGCATGGGCCGCCTGCAATTCCCGCAATGCGTCGCGGACGGACGGCTGCTCCAAATAGCCATACGTCGCGATGACCGAATCGATGTCGTGCCCAATATGGATGACTTCGTAACGCGATTGCAATTTGGCATAGGGTTGCGAGACTTGCTTCACGTGCAAGAACACGAGATACGAGGGTAGCACTCCATACTTTTTCAGGAAGACGCGGAGTGCCACTGGGACATAGTCTTCCGGGGACCTGATTGATCTTGAGCAGAGGAACACTGCTGCACGGTCACTTTCAACGATTCGACGGCGCCCCTGCACAAGTTGCCGGGCCAGAGGCAAGTTCTCCTGCATTGCGATTTCGAGATCGTCGAGCATGTCTCGCAGCGCGATCAACCAATCAATCTTCTTACCTTCACGGACACCGAAACGATAAAACGCTGAGCTGAGTTGAGTTCGTCCCCACTGCCAGGTGAGCATGATGGCAGTTAGTCCGAGCGCTACCAGGACTGGAAAGTAGCCTCCATGCGTGAATTTCAGAAGATTACTGGCGAAGAACGTCAAATCAATCATCAACAATGGCGCACACACAACGACGGCGAACCAGATCGACCAGCGCCAACGATAGACGGCCACGTATCCGAAGAGCAAAGTGGTGATGCCCATCGTCGCCGTGACAGCTATGCCATACGCGGCAGCCAGATTGCCTGCGTTTCGAAAAAACAGCGTCACCACTACGCAGCCGATAAACATCAACCAATTGATCGCGGGTAAGTAGACTTGGCCTTCCGCCTCATGGCTCGTGTATTTCACGTCGCAACGGGGCATGAATCCCAACACAATTGCCTGCTTGGTGATCGAGAACAGCCCGGTGATCAGCGCTTGAGAAGCGATGAAAGCGGCAATCGCCGAGATACACAGATCGACTACTAGCACGGCGAAGTCGATGGCTTCCACGCCAAATTTTGGAGTGAGCGCATAAAAGCTATTTGCCCGAGGCGGAACCCCGTTTTCCAGCATGTATCCGACTTGTCCCGCATAGTTCAGCAGTAAACAAGGTAAGACGAAGACGAGCCACGAGAGCATCACGGGACGCCGACCCGACATGGCGGCGGAAAGACTGTGGCTTTCGGAACTGTGCTCATGGGTTGAAACGGCAAAATGGCCGATGTCGGCGAACTTGGCCTCGCCTCCGGTGATTGCCAGGACGACCACACCCAGAATGACGAACGCACCGGCACTGGGAAAGCTCATTAAGAACTGCATCCCAAGCAGAGGGTTGATCGCTTCAAAGACCTCTGGGTGTCGAAAGATCCAGGGAAGGCCTTTCACCGCAATCCACGGAAACCAGACGAGCAACATGAACCAACCGAAAAACCCTCCAATCTTGCTCGTTCCGCGCCACTGCGCCTTGAACATCACGACCAGGCAGCACAGCGTGACGATAATCGCCGCCGTTTCGCCCAGAGGTTCAAATGCCCCCAGCATACTGATCGGTGGTGTAATGATCCCATCCGCGGCTAACAAGCCCGCCGCAGCCACGACGAGGTAACCCAGCAGCGTCACGCCAAAAACCTTGCCGCTATATCCGAGCAGCAGGCTCCAGAGCGCAAACGTGCCCCCTTCGCCACGATCGTCAGCCCGCATGACCAGCAGATCGTATTTCACGGTCAGAAACATCAGCGCCCAAAATACCAGGCTGAGTCCACCCAGAAGTTCGCTGCGACTGAGAAGGTCGGCGCCACCTTGCAGCAAGAGCGCGGTCACCTGCTCTTCGGGCAAATGATGATTCTTGAGCAGGATCGCTTCGCGTGTGATCTCCATGGTGGTATAGAGCACGGACGTCCCAATGTCGCCGTATACGGTTCCAGTGGCCTCACGAATACGGACCCACAAACTGCGGGGATGTGGATCGATTTTTTTGCTCGAATCTTGACGCTTTGCGTTATCGGGACTGTCCGATGAATCGTCAGGTGCCCCACTGGTCATCGTATTCATAAAGACTTCATACTTCGCACGGTCATTGAATTCGCCTCAAAGCCATGCAAGGGAGAGCGACAACTTCAAGAAAAAAAGTTGACAGGCCCCGGCCCAAGTTAGGCAGTTGGCAGCAGGCTGGGCAAAATACATACGACTCTGCGTGACGTAAACCCTTATGCAGTAAGGGTTGGTAATCTGGGTGTTAACGTTGTGTAGAACACCGTAAGCGTAATAGTCGTATGGAGTTCGGCGCAGCTTCGTAACTTGCGATAGATTGTAGTAAAGTCTGCGTACGTTGGATATGGTCAAGGAGCTTGGCGGCAAGAAGGGCTTTGGTCTTTCGTGCCTCATCCGCGCTCATCTTGCATTTGCCGGTCGGCTTTCAGGTAATCTCGGGGAGGATTATCTTTCCAATCGGCACGTCCAATGAAAGCGCTCGCGTTCCTGCATTAGCTCGAAGTCGACACCAAACTGCGCGGTGCTCCGAACGAGCCGATTTCCCGCCCGCACATGATCAACGCCACCACTCCAGGGCCCTGGATCGCGGTTGTTCGACATCACCCTTCCTTTGATTGAAATCGAAGTTCTCGAAATCTAATGTGCTCTTCCCAAGATAGACCATAAGTGCCTATCCTACTGCCAGTTAGGAATTGCCATCGAAATTCCTAACTGGCGTGTCGATTTTGCTGGACCTCGTTCGACGCAACAGTAGATCAGGATTGACCCTCCTGATGCCCCGCATGATTGGAAATTCTGAGATGGCCAAACTGATGGATTCCGTAAAGTCAGTCGTATTTTCATTAACTCTGCTCACGTCGGTGTTTCTCGATTTGCATTTGGCGGACGCACAACAAAACACCAAACGGGAGAAGGGCGGAGCGGCAGTTGGTGGCAAAGGGAAATACGCGACCGACAACGGGCTCAAGCTGTATTATGAGATTCACGGGACGCTTAATGGTAAGTCTCCGCCGTTGATTTTATTGCATGGTGGTACGTCGACGATCGAAACATCGTTTGGCAAAGTTTTGCCGCTACTGGCCAAGTCGCGGCAGGTGATCGCCCTGGAACAGCAGGGGCATGGACACACTGCGGACATTGATCGTCCGTTTAGTTTTGAACAGTCAGCAGACGACACAGCGGCGTTATTGCAAAATCTGAAAATTGCCAAGGCTGATTTTTATGGTTACAGCAACGGTGGAAGTATTGCCATGCAAGTCGCGATCCGGCATCCGAAATTGGTGCGAAAACTCATTGTGGCTTCGGCGATGTTTAAGAACGACGGTTTCATTCCTGGGTTCCGAGAAGCATTAAGACAGGCGACGCTGGAGAGCATGCCGGCAGAGTTCCGGGAGGCGTATCTCAAAGTCGCGCCAAACCCGCAGAATATACAGGCGTTCCATGACAAGAGTGTGCGTCGAATGCTGGAGTTTCAGGATTGGCGGCCGGAAGAACTTCAAGGAATCAATGCGCCGACAATGATCCTGATTGGTGATGCAGATATTATTCGACCTGAACATGCTGTCGAAATGTTTCGCCTCATTCCGCAATCACAATTGGCGATTCTTCCTGGGACCGATCATCTCTCCCTGGTGAACAGGACTGACATCCTGTCTGTCATGCTCCCGCAGTTTTTAGACTCTCCAGCCCCCAGAAACAGGTGATTTTCAAGACGTTTTGCTCGAATTTCCTGCAGTCAATACCTGAAATTCGTGCCCTGCTGCTGCGCAACTTTCAACGCTAACAAAAGCGCGGACTCGGCTGGAAAGCCCAATGACGTAAGATCCGCGATGTATTTCCATTCCCGAACTGAGAAAGCCTTCGTTCCATGTCCATTCAAGAGACCACGTCGACTGAAAACAAGCCAGTCGCGCCCCGTAAAAAACTCCATGTCATCGCCAAAATCGGTCTTGTGGGCGTCATTGTGATTCTGGGGTTTGTCGGATACGTCGCAAGTCTTCCAGACAATTTTCAAGTTCAACGATCGGGAATGATCAATGCACCCGCGGATATCGTCTTCCCGTTGATCAATAACTTCCATGAATGGGGGCAGTGGTCTCCCTGGGAAAATATCGATCCAGATCTCAAACGAACCTACGAAGGACCTGATGCCGGCCCCGGAGCCATTTATTCCTGGGTCGGAAACAGCGAAGTCGGCGCAGGGCAAATGACGATTTTGGAAAGCAAACCCGCGGACCTCATTTCCATTAAGCTGGAGTTTTTCAAGCCTTTCGCGGGACTGTGTCCTACGACGTTTAAACTCGAACCGTCTGAGTCCGGAACCAAGGTCACCTGGACCATGAATGGAAAGTACAACTTCATCTCCAAAACAATGTCAGTTTTCATCAGCATGGACAAAATGATTGGTAAGAACTTCGAGGATGGTCTGGCAAAAATGAATACCGTCGCTCAGGCGAAGTCCAAAGATATCGCCGTCCCTTCGCAACTGAAAACTGAGTAACGCTTAGCTTGAACGATCAGGAAACTGCCAGGAAGGAGCGCACAAAAGCTGAGCTGGAACGGATATGGGACCTTATTTCGGCAATGAGTCAAAATGCGAAACGGCAGGAGAACAGATCCTGCAAGATTAAACACGACAGTTTCGTTCCGCGGTCCTGATATTGTTCTCGGCACATTGGATAATCCTGAAAACTGACCGAGCAGTATATTTCGGCTCAAAAAGTGAGACTATGAGTCTGGGCAATCACAGTTGTTGGTTGTCACTTTAATGCATTCCAAACAAAGGACAAATCCATGTCATCGGGTTCGCAAGTTTCGTCCACACCCAAAGTCATGTTCTGGGCCGGCTGGATTATCAGTATCTTGCCAGTGTTCGGGCTGATCATGAGCAGCGTGATGAAATTCACTCAGCCGAAGGATCTCGTTGACGGATTTGAGAAATTCGGTTTCCCGTTGAGTGTCGCGGTCCCGTTAGGGGTAGTCGAGCTGGTCTGTACGGCACTGTATGCCATCCCGCAAACAGCCGTGCTCGGGGCGATTCTTCTAACGGGCTATCTTGGCGGTGCCACGGCGACGCACGTGCGGATATCCGATGCGTTCGCACCTCCCATCATCATGGGCGTGATGCTCTGGTTGGGGCTTTATCTACGAGATGCCCGGCTGCGAGCGCTGCTTCCGTTTCGACGCTAATTCGAACCATTTGAAAGGGATCAGGAAATGAGCGGAGTTAGGGTTCTTGTGGGCACTCGAAAGGGTGCGTTCGTTCTGACATCTGACGGCAAACGCGAGAAGTGGAATGTCAGTGGACCCCATTTTGGTGGCTGGGAAATCTATCATCTGAAGGGCTCGCCGGTCGATCCGAACCGCATTTATGCGTCGCAGTCGAGTGGCTGGTTCGGACAGCAGATTCAACGTTCCAACGATGGTGGCCAGACTTGGGAACCGGTCGGTAACAAGTTCGTTTATGACGGCATCGCGGGCACACATCAGTGGTATGATGGGACACCACATCCCTGGGAATTCAAACGGGTCTGGCACCTGGAGCCATCACTGACCGACCCGGATACGGTCTATGCCGGGGCTGAAGATGCGGCGTTATTCCGTACCACCGACGGGGGCCAGAACTGGCACGAACTTTCAGGATTGCGCGGCCACGGATCGGGCCCCAAATGGCAACCCGGTGCTGGCGGAATGTGCTTGCATACGATCTTGCTCGATCCGAGTAATCCCAATCGCATCTTCATCGCGATTTCAGCAGCGGGTGCCTTTCGGACCGATGACGGCGGTCTCAACTGGCGTCCGATCAACAAAGGTCTGAAGTCTGAATTCATTCCCGATCCGAATGCGGAGGTCGGCCATTGCGTGCACCGAATCGCTATGCACAAGTCACGACCGGGTGTCTTGTTTATGCAGAAGCATTGGGATGTGATGCGCAGCGACGATGCGGGCGACAATTGGCACGAGGTCAGCGGCAACTTGCCGACTGACTTTGGCTTCGTAGTGGATGTGCACACGCACGAGCCGGAGACTGTGTATGTGGTGCCCATTAAGAGCGATTCGGAACACTATCCTCCGGAGGGAAAGCTTCGCGTCTATCGCAGCCGCACGGGCGGGAACGAGTGGGAGCCACTTTCGAAGGGCCTGCCGCAAAGTGATTGCTACGTGAACGTCCTGCGCGACGCCATGGCAGTTGACTCCATGGACGAATGTGGGGTTTATTTCGGAACGACCGGAGGACAAGTCTATGCTTCAGCCAATGCCGGCGACAGCTGGAATCCGATTGTCCGTGATCTGCCAGCAGTCGTATCGGTGGAGGTTCAGACGCTGTCATGATTCACGTCATCGTTCCGCCGCATCTCAGAACTCTCGCCCAGATTTCCGGCGAGGTTCTGTTGGAAGTTGAGGGGCCAGTCACACAGCGTTCAATTCTTGACGCCCTGGAGACTCGATATCCCACTTTGCGGGGGACGATCCGCGACCAAGTCTCGCAACAGCGCCGGGCCCTCTTGCGATTCTTCGCCTGCGGACGGGATCTGTCGCATGAACTGCCGGACACGCCACTCCCCGACGCAGTCGCGTCGGGGGGCGAGTCATTCTGGATTGTTGGGGCGATTGCGGGAGGGTAAGGACCGGACTGAGTGAGCGGACTACTGATTCCAATCAAGCGCCGTCAGCAAATCCTCGGCAACTGCTCCCCCGATAACATTGTGACGACGCGTTCGCCACCAATCAGTGATTGCATCACGACCATGCCTGGATGGTCATCGACAACTTCCCCGATGATCGCGGCGTTGCATCCCAACGGGTGATTTCGCATCACATCCAACAACTGTTGAGCCTCCGCGGCGGGGACCACGGCAATCAACTTGCCTTCGTTGGCCACATATAAGGGATCAAGTC
Source organism: Planctomycetaceae bacterium (assembly GCA_028291565.1). Lineage (GTDB taxonomy): Bacteria > Planctomycetota > Planctomycetia > Planctomycetales > Planctomycetaceae > JAKFVC01. The sequence continues at coordinate 10,109 of JAQGHT010000059.1, forward strand.
CCAGCATCTCGCACGCCGCATGAACTTCGCGCCGCATGGGAATTGCCGTTTCAACGATCTTGACGCCCACACGCGACGCTTCCGCGAGTTCATTCAAAGTGCTCGACACACCACCACGCGTGGGATCGCGCATACAGCGAATTGTCGGACAGGCTTCGAGCATCCGCTGCGTCAATATATGGAGCGGAGCCGTATCACTTTCCAAGACCGTTTCAAACTCGATCCCTTCTCGCACCGACATGATCGTGATGCCGTGGTCGCCAATTGTCCCGGACACCAGAATACGATCGCCTGGCCGAGCATTTCGAATCGACAGATTTCGCCCGGCCGGAATCGCGCCGATGCCCGATGTTGTGATGAAAAGTTGATCACATTTTCCGCGGTCGACGACTTTTGTATCCCCCGTGACCAACAGCACACCCGCTTCCGCGCAGGCCTGCCGCATGGACACGACAATACGTTTCAAATCACGGATTGACAGACCTTCTTCGAGGATGAAGGCCGCCGAAAGATATTGGGGAGTCGCTCCACCGACGGCCAGATCATTGACCGTTCCGTGGACGGCCAGCTTGCCGATATCGCCCCCTGGAAAGAAAATTGGTTTTACAACAAACGAATCGGTGGTAAATGCCAACCGGGCCGATGGAACTCCTGCATCTTGAATAAAGTTGGCAGGCAAAATCAAAGTTGCCTGATCTTCCATCGCATTCAGCACATCGTTCCCAAGTTCGGGCAGGAACACCCGCCGAATCAATTCTGCGCTCATCCGGCCGCCGCTGCCATGCCCCAGCAGGACCTGCTCATCGTTGGCCAGCGGCACTGGACACGTGATCCGATTAAAATTGATGGGCTCGGACATGAATCATCCTGGATGTTAATTGCTTCTAAGGCAGTTTTTCCTGAAAAACCGGCAGCTGAATCGTGAATGTTGAGCCTTCACCGATTTGGCTTTTCAGGCGGATCGTCCCCCCCATGGCTTCGCACAGCTTTTTCGTGATCGCCAATCCCAGTCCGGTGCCACCAAACTTTCTGGTTGTGGACGCGTCGGTCTGTGTGAATGGCTGAAATAGACGGCTGGCTTGCTCATCAGTCAGTCCGATTCCTGGGTCCTTGACTCGGAACGTGTTCCATTCACTTTCTTGAATAGTTTCTTGTGCGACCGATAACGTTACGCGACCGTCTTGGGTAAATTTGCAGGCATTGCTGACCAGATTGAGCAGGCACTGGTTCAGTTTCGTGTAGTCAGCATGAATCATCCTCAGCTGCTCGAGCATGATGACGTCCAATATATTCGAATTTCGCTCCGCGAGCGGCTGAACCGTTTCACGGATGTCCTCAATCATGAATGGAATCTCGATCATCTCCCAGTCGAAATCCAGTTTCCCTGCTTCGATTTTGGCGATGTCCAGAATATCATTGATC
>JAQGHT010000076.1 GCA_028291565.1 Planctomycetaceae bacterium
TCGACTTGTTGCCAATAATTCTGATCGTCGCGAATCTTCTTGCAATAGCAGCAGATTGGTAGCAAACCTTGCAGTTGCTTGACCTGCCCCAGAGCCCCTTCGAGTTCAAGGACGCGTTGAGCAAGGCCTGCCTGCAGTTCCAAGATACGGCGGCCCACTCTTAACCGAGCATTCAATTCGTCACGATCAAACGGCTTGGTCACATAATCGTCTGCACCACTATTGAGCCCCTCAACGACGCTGCCTTTTGTCGACTTCGATGTCAGGAGGATCAGATAGGGTGGCATGATTGAAGGTGTGCCACGAATGGTCCGGCAGACTTCGACGCCATCCATTTCTGGCATCATCCAATCGAGAAGAGCAAGTTGCGGCGAGTTTTCTCCCAGGAGAATCTGACATGCCGCTTTACCGTCAGAAGTGCTGACGACTTCATACCCCCACTTGTTCAAATTAGTTTCGAGCATGCGACGTGAAATAGCATCGTCTTCAGCGATGAGGATTCTCATAGCGACTTCTCCTACACGTTAGCGTGCCGACTGTCAGATGCGGCGTGCTGACTGGTTGCTTTTGCCACCTGATTCTCAACAAGCGTTACCAGTGACGCCGTAAGCTGTTGGATCGCAAATTCTAGAGCCGCGAACGATTCATCCGCAGCGATCAAGTTGTTCTCACTGCCTAAAGTTTCCAGCTTGAGCGCAGCCTCGAAAGCATCGGGAGCGCAGAAATTGCTTACGGTTCCTTTCAGCAAGTGACTTGCGCGATGCAATCCAGTCGCATCCTTTCGAGAAATCGCATTTCCGACGGCGGCCACATAGCGCGGGCCGTCTTCGACAAAGATCTCCACGAGCTCCCGCAAATAGTCCAAATCGCCCTCAACGCGGTCCAGTAATCTCTCACGATTCAGCACAAGGCTGGAGTTTGAGGCCATTGTGGCATCTTCCGCTTTGAGAGGAGGGATGATCGAGTTGACGACTTCGAAAAGCTCTTTGGCCTGGATGGGTTTTGTGACGTAGCCGTCCATTCCAGCAGCCAAACAACGTTCACGGTCCCCTTTCATCGCATGCGCGGTCAACGCGATGATCGGCAAATGCTTGCCAGATTCATGTTCCCTGTCACGAATCTTGGCGGTGGTTTCGAATCCGCTCATTTCAGGCATTTGCACATCCATGAGCACCAGGTCAAACGACTGTCTTTCCAAGGCTTGCAAAGCCTCATGTCCATCGCCAACCACGATGACGCTGTGCCCTCGCTTCTGCAACAAGTGAAGCACAACTGTCTGGTTAATCCGATTGTCCTCGGCCACAAGGATATGCAGTCCGGACCCACGTTGCAACGGCGGATTTCGATAACAGCGGACGAACTTCTCGATTCGAATGGCTGAGGAGTCCAGTACTTCGACGATCGTTTGCAAGAGATCGTCCTGTAAGATCGGTTTGATCAGATAGGCCGCCACGCCTAACTCGGCACAACGGGCGGCATCACCTCGTTGATTGGCTGACGTCAGCATCATGATCGTCGATTTGGAATACTCGGGATGCTGAACGATCTGTTCGGCCAATGAGAAACCGTCCATATCGGGCATCATGCCATCGATCAGGATCAGTCGAAAACTAGCGCCGGCATCGGCGGCTCGCTGAAGAGCGTCCAGTGCCTGCTGACCATTTTCCACCACTGTGGGTTGCATTTCCCATTTGCTGAGCATGTCTTTCAGAATTCGGCGATTCGTGGCATTGTCGTCTACAACGAGCACTGACATGCCTTTGAGTTGCTGCGGAATGACCGGCACAGTTCGTTTCGCCGGGACCGCTGGCACTCCAAACCAAACTTTGAACTGGAAGGTGCTGCCGCGTCCAATCTCACTCTCAACCCATATTTGTCCCCCCATCAAGGTGATCAATTGCTTTGAAATGGTGAGTCCCAAGCCCGTGCCGCCGTATCGGCGTGTGGTGGAACCATCCGCCTGAGAGAAGGCCTCGAAAATTGACTGCTGTTTTTCCACTGGGATCCCGATGCCGGTGTCCGTGACTTTAAAGTGTAAGCAGACCGAGGTTCTCGTTTCGGCTTCCGCTTCGACCGCCACCGCGACTTCGCCCGTTTCCGTGAACTTCATCGCGTTACTGATCAGATTGGCCAGAATCTGCCGGAGCCGAACGGGGTCACCGTCCAATGAATCCGGAACGTCCGAGGCGACGTCGCAGGTCAATTCAAGTCCCTTTTCGTGGGCTCGAATGGCTAATGGCTTCAAAATCGTGCCGAGTGTGGCTCGTAAATCGAATTCAATCAATTCCAAGTCGAGCTTGCCTGCTTCAATTTTGGAAAAGTCGAGAATGTCGTTGATGACCGTGAGCAACGCATCAGCCGACAATTTTACCGCGTCAAGATAATCACGCTGCTCCGTCGTCAAGTCGGTATCGAGAGCCAACTCGGTCATTCCTAGGATGCCATTCATTGGCGTCCGAATCTCGTGACTCATATTGGCCAGAAACTCGCTCTTCGCCCGGTTGGCCACGAGCGCAACTGCGGCCATTTCATTCGCCAGTTCTGTCGTCTCGGTGAGTTGTTGATTGGTAGCCGCCAATTGAGCATTCGTCAATTGCAATTCGCGGGTCCGCTCATTGACCATTTGTTCGAGATCTTCCAACCGGCACTTCGCTTGCCGGGCCAGCCGCCATTTTTCGGTGAGCGCATTCGCCAGTTGCAGCACTTCGATATTGTCGAACGGCTTCTTTAGCACTAACAGTCGATCAGATCGACCGAGCTTTTCCAGCATGTCATCCCATGAGTGATCTGAGTATGCGGTACAAATCACAATCTGCAGGTCAGGATCATGCTCCCAAATCCTGGATGTGGTTTCGACGCCATCCCATCCCGGCGGCATGCGTACATCGACAAAGGCCATCGAATACGGATGATTTTCCGCCAATGCCCGGCAAACCAGATCCAAGCCTTCCCGACCTTGAAATGCCGAATCGATCTGAAATTCGGGAAGACAAGCATCGAGGGAAGCATCGCCGAACAACGCCGCCTCGGCATCCGACAGCGCGACTTCGCTCTTCAGACGTGAACCAAAAATCTTGCGAAAATCCTCGTGGATCGCCTGGTTGTCGTCGATGACCAGGATTCGCCGATTGCAACTACTGACGCTCTCATTCATGGGTTTTCTCCTTCGAAAACAATGGCAATTCGAGAGCGAACGTGGCGCCTTGTCCGACGCCACCGCTGTGTGCTGTCAACGCCCCACCCATTTCTCTGGCGGCC
>JAQGHT010000918.1 GCA_028291565.1 Planctomycetaceae bacterium
ATGCACGCTGGCTGCTGGCGACTTCGGGCGGCCCCAGGGAATTAGATCAGTTAGCGGAACTTCTCGACTCTGACAATGCGACTTTTCGACTGGTCACGGCTTACGCTCTTCAATGGTTGAAGGCGAAGGGGGTGGCAAATCAGCAGGAATCGTTGATCCAGCAGAAGCTGCACAACACAGCTGAGCAGGAGGCCGCGGATTCGGCGGCCCGTCCCTACTTGTTGTCTGCCGCCTGGATACTCGCGAAAACTGAAGTGCCGGCCTCACGAGGGACACTGTTGGAGGCCGCTCAAAAGGGAAAGGCAATTAGTGATCGAACTGTCGCGAGTGTTGCCCTGGCGGAGCGCGGTACCGATGCAGATGTGCCTTTGCTGCTGAATTGGATGGACGATCAAAACGCGGACGTTCAGGCCGCAGCCGCTGCGGGACTGCTGCGAATCAGCCGACGCAGTGCACACCGTTTGGCGCCGCTCGATTGGAGCGTCATTGGACTGTATTTCGTCGGCATGCTGGCCATTGGCTGGTTCTATTCTTTCCGGACTGAAACCACCGACGACTACCTGCTGGGTGGGCGGAAAATGAAGCCGTGGACGGTCGGACTGTCGTTGTTCGCCACACTCTGTAGCACGATTTCATACCTTTCCACACCGGGTGAAATGGTGCAGCACGGGCCGATGTTTCTGATGTCGATCGCGGCTTACCCCGTCGTGACGCTGGTGATCGGTTGGTGGCTGATTCCGTACTTCATGAAATTGCCAGTAACCAGCGCCTACGAAATCCTGGAGTCGCGGTTGGGCATTGGAATTCGTCTGCTGGGGGCCACGTTCTTTCTGACGATGCGCTTGTTGTGGATGGCTGTTATCCTCGACACCACAACCAAAGTCGTGTTGTTGCCTTTGCTGGGACTCGATGCCAGCTATGGAATCTATATCTGTGCGGTTCTAGGGCTGTCGACCGTAATCTATTCTTCAATGGGAGGAATTCGCGCGGTGGTCATGACCGATGTTGTGCAGACCTTTATCTTACTGAGTGGTGCCATTGCCGCACTGGGTTTGATCACCTGGAACCTCGGTGGAATCAGCGGCTGGTGGCCGACCGTTTGGGCTGATAACTGGGATCCGCCGACGCTGGGATTTGATCCCCGTTCGCGGATGTCGTTGTTCGGTATTTTCATTTCGACATTCTTCTGGTACCTCTGTACGGCTGGTTCGGATCAAATGGCCATTCAGCGGTATCTTTCGACGCGCGATGTCGGGGCGGCACGAAGGATGTTCAGCATTTCGATGATCACAGGCGTGCTGGTCACGATTTTGTTGTCATTGCTGGGGCTGGGGCTGTTGGCGTGGTTCCGGCTGCATCCGGAAATGTTGGGCGAGGGGCAATCCATTGCCCATAACGGCGATCAGCTCTTCCCTCGATTTATTGTTGCCGGCCTGCCCGATGGCGTCAGCGGACTCGTCGTGGCCGGGTTGCTGGCGGCGGCAATGTCGAGTCTTTCTTCAGGGTTAAGTTCTTCCTGTGCGGTCATTACGGTCGACTTCTTCGATCGGTTTGCGAATTCCGGGATGTCCGCCTCCAGGCAAGTCCGCCGCGCACGGTATGTCTCGTGGGGCCTCGGACTGGTGGTTGTCTTATTGAGTAGCGTGGTCGGGTTGGTGAAAGGGAATGTCCTGGAAGTCGCGTTCAAGGTGGTCAACTTATTGGTTGCTCCGCTATTTGGGTTGTTCTTCATGGCATTGTTTGTGCGCTGGGCAACGAGTTTCGGAACGTTTGTCGGCGCCGCGGCGGGTCTGGCAACTGTCGTCGCGATCAATTACTGGACAGAATTTACGGGCGAGGCTGGAATTAGTTTCCTATGGGCGATGCCACTGGGACTACTTGCGCAAATAGGTGTCGGAGTCATTGCCAGTCTGATGCCGATTGGCACATCGAAACCACTCGCATAAGGTTGTTAGCATGTTCATTGAAGCGCAGGGTATCGTTTACGACGCGACAGACCAGCCGGGCAATCGGCGGATCGCGTTCTTTACGGGCCTGTGCGCGCTCCAGTCGGGTGATCTGCTCTGTCCGTTTCAGGTCGGTTCCGGCAAGCACGCTGTTGATTCCACACTTGGTTTATGTCGCTCTCAAGACGGAGGAAACTCCTGGCAGATACTGCCCGTTTCCTTCGAGACAATGCTCAATGGCGTTCCCGGATCTTTGTCGGGCCCCGCGCTAGTGGAAGTGGAACCGGGACGCTTGCTGTTATTTGCAACTTGGTTTGACCGTAGCGACCCCACGCGGCCATTATTCGATCCTGTTACTGAAGGCATTTTGCATTCACGCGAGATTCTGGCAATCTCGAGTGATAACGGTACAACCTGGAGTTCGTGGCAGGTACTGGCCACGCCTGGATTGAGTGGATGTGCTGGGACTGGACCCGCGGTGCATTGGGCCGATGGCACCATTGCCATGGCATTCGAGAGTTTTAAAGAGTTCGACGAACTTCAGCCTGCCAGCCACGGAGCCTGGATCTTAGTGTCACGCGACGGAGGCCGTTCATTTGAGCAACCGCTGCTGGTTGCCCGGGACCCCGAAAATCGTGTCTACTACTGGGATCAGCGACTTTGTCCTGCTGGTCCCGCCGGTGAATTTGTGGGGTTGTTCTGGACTCACGATCGGGCTCAGGAACGAGACTTGCATGTTCATTTGCGGCACTTGAAGTTGACCGATTCGCAGCTTGAGGTTGGCCCGATCCAGGTGACGCCCATTCGCGGTCAGATTGCGGCTCCGCTCGTGCTCGAAGACGGCCGCTTGCTGGCGTTCGTGGTTGATCGTAATCGTCCTGGAACGATGAAGTTGTGGGTTTCGCATGATCAAGGTACGACGTGGCCTGAAGGTGATTGTTTAATAGTGCACACCCACGATGAGCGAGCCGCATTGGCGCAAAAATCGGAACGTATTGACTTCGCCGAGTACTGGGAGGACATGGGTAAGTGGAGTTTCGGGCATCCGGCGATCCTGAGCCTCGACAATCGACGTGTACTGCTGGCATTTTACGCGGGGGCGCCTGACCGAATGAGCATTCACTGGAGCCGTGTTAATTTAGGTGAATAACGAAGTTGGAGCGCAAAGGAAATTGTTTCGTTGTCTATCGAGGGGTGTACGCCTGCAACCAAGATTGTCTTGCGTTTCACAAACACAGACTCAACAGAAGTGTTTCCGGCAAATCAATTTCCTCCGCGTCTTGGGTTCGAAGGGAGAGTCCAATGAATAATATCCAATACCTGAAGGACTGTTACTCGCGCGACGGATTTGTCGTGGTGCGCCAGCTTCTGGCACCCACGGATTATTCCGAACTGCGACAACAAGTGGATCGCTATATCCGCGAGGTCGTGCCAGGACTTCCTGCAGGTGATGCGTTCTACGATGCCGACCGCTCGCGTCCCGAGACGCTGAAACAGTTGCAGCGAATGGAACAGGACCTCTTCTTTAGCGAGTATTTGCTCAATCCTGTCTGGAAGGGGTTGGCGGAAGCATTGCTGGACGAAGAAGCCAATGCCAGCGGCGCCGAATGGTTCAACAAACCGCCTGGCACAAACCACATCACGCCACCGCATCAGGATAACTATTATTTCAGTTTGAAGCCGCCTCAAGTTCTGACGATGTGGATGGCGCTTGATCCCGTCGACGAGGAAAACGGATGTTTGCGATATGTCCCGGGTTCCCATGTACGGGGCATTCGCCCGCATGGCCGAACGAAAACCCTGGGCTTTTCGCAGGGTATTCTGGACTATGGCGATATGGATTACGCCATTGAAGTTCCGGTTCCACTGCAACCTGGAGACATCACGGTTCATCATGGCAACACAATCCATCGCGCCGACGCCAACACTTCCCCCAGTCGGCACCGACGCAGTTTCGCTATGGTCTACAAGGGAGTCAGTTGTCAACGGGATGAGACCGCATTCGCGCGGTACCTCGCGGCGTCCAAGGCTCACGAAGAACAATTGATGCAGGTACGCTAAGCGCGTACGCCAGGTACGGGAGGAACTGTCAGTGCATTCACATCCACAGCGAGTACCAGCCCACGTTTCGCGACGTGCTTTTCTGACCGCTTCCACCTGCGGCTTTGCCGGGTTGACGTTCGGCGGGGTTTCGGCGAATGGAGTGTCGGCCGCGTCCAAAACCGCGGAAGAACCGTCGCAGGGCACTGCTCGTTCGACCATTCTGTTCTTTCTAAGTGGTGGTGCATCGCACGTCGATTTGTGGGACATGAAACCGCATGCGCCCCTTGAGTATCGTGGCCCCTTCCAATCGATCGCGACGTCTGCCCCTGAAATTCGACTGTGTGAACATTTGCCACTATTGTCGCAACAGGCACATCATCTGGCGCTCGTCAATTCGGTCGGAGCCACCGTCAATACCAACGATCATCATGCTGGCTATTATTATAATCTCACCGGGCACGTACCCGATCAGACGTTTTTGTCTCTGGGCAATAATCGGACTCCCTTTCCGGACGACTGGCCCTATATGGGGTCCGTCGTGGCGGCGAAAGTTCCGCCACATCCAAGTTTGCCGAGTCTGATTACGTTGCCAATCAAGGATGGAGCACCGGCGTATACTCGTCCGGGACAATTCGCCGCGAGATTGGGACTGGAATACGATCCGCTCTATGTCGACGGCAGTCTGGAGTCGCCGCTGAAGTTTCAAGTCCCCGCTCTGGTACTGGACGGCAAAAACTCGCCGGCTCGATTGGGGCAGCGGCGGGAATTGCTTGGTAGTCTGGACGGTGTCCGCCGCGAGTTTGATCAATTTGCCTCGACGCAAACCTGGAATCGACAGCAGGCCCGCGCCTTCTCTCTATTGCTGTCTTCACAGACAACGGAATCTTTCGATGTCTCACGCGAGTCCGTGGCGACTCGGCAAAGGTACGGAGAGTCGATTAACGGGATGAGTCTGCTGCTGGCTCGGCGTCTGGTCGAAGCCGGTGTCCCATTTGTCACCGTCTTCTGGATGGGCAATCCTGACAAGTTGAATAAAAAGTGCGCCAGCGGCGGCGGTTGGGATACCCATGGCAATAACTTCGGGTGTTTGAAGGAAGATCTGTTGCCTGATTTTGACCGCGGTTTCTCGGCGTTGATTGAAGATCTGGCGCAGCGTGGTCTGTTGGAGACAACCACTCTGATGGTGACCAGCGAAATGGGCCGGAAACCGAAGATTGGCGATCCTCGAAGTGGCGGAGTGACCGGAGCAGGGCGGGATCATTGGACGCATTGTTTAACGGATCTCCTGGCGGGTGGTGGCATTCGCGGGGGCCAGACCTATGGTTCCAGTGACCGTTATGGAGAGTATCCCGCGGATCGCCCGGTTACGCCGGCAGATGTCACCAAGACAGTTTATCACGCTATGGGCATTCATAATCTGGAAGCTCACGACAGTCAGAATCGACCGTATAACTTATTGGAAGGAGGTGAACCGATCACAGAATTGTTCTAACTTGTTCCTGTTGAATCTAGATGGACATTGTTTAATTCATATCGCCTATTTCCTGGTGTTAGTGCGCTCTCGGTCACAGCTCTTTTTCTCGGAGACAACTCATGCGTCCCGTCGATTGTCTGCAGAGTCGCCGCGCGAAACCGCGCAAAGTCGGATTTACGCTCATCGAATTGCTCGTCGTCATCGCTATTATCGCCGTACTGATCGCCTTGTTATTGCCGGCCGTGCAACAGGCCCGTGAAGCGGCACGTCGTTCGCAATGCAAGAACAACCTGAAACAATTGGGCCTGGCACTCCATAACTATCATGATTCGTTGCGGGCATTCCCCATCAATTTGTACGGTGGCTACGGTGACACGGCCAGCGTCGGAGGCTACACCCAGACCTCCAAATCATGGGGTTGGCCGGTCCATTTGCTGCCGTACCTGGATCAGGCACCTCTCTATACCATCTGCAATCCTGGCGCGAACACACTGGCGACCAGTGGACAGATCGCAACCGTCATTCCTGTGTTTGTGTGCCCGAGCGATCCGGGTGGAACAACGGAACTGGAAAATAACACTTACATCACTGGGGGCGTCACGTGCGCGGTCCTCAACTACAAGGGCGTGATGGGGAGTGACTGGGATTGGGGGGCTTACGTGAATAACGTGGTGACAGTCGGCGGCGATTCCTTTTGTGCCAATAATGGACTGCTTTATACTCTGGACTATCGCGACTGCAAGAAAATCTCCAGAATCACAGATGGCTTGAGTAACACGATGATGTTGGGCGAGACTGTCAGTAATAAGAATTTTGCGGCGGATCCCAACGGGCCTGGCAATAACTGGATGAATGCAGCTTCGACGTGTGCGACAACCGCCGTTCCACTCAACTCATTCTCATTCAATACTCCGTCGAGTTTCACTTGGGACCAGAGGTGGAGTTTCGGCAGCGCGCACGTAGGCGGCGCCCATTTCGTCATGGGTGATGGAGCTGTCCGCTTCATTTCGACAAATATCTCATTGGTCACCTATCGTGGCTTGTCAACATTGGCGGGCGGCGAAGTCCTGGGCGATTTCTAAGAGACTCGAAACGATCTGAGTAATTTATCAGGTACGAATTCCTCACCATCGGGCGTGGTGTGGTGGGGTCACGGCCTGTGCATGACTTCGAAAAAGACAAAAGGTGAGCCGGGCGGCGTAAGCCGCCAGCTCATCCTAGTTGAGCAGAAATCGATGTACACAGGCCAAGGTTGTGTTGACGTATACGCCTAGGGCGCGTGAGTTTCTGAACGAATATCAGGAGGTGCATCATGCAGGAATCGCATTCCGTTCGCAAAAGGTCAGATTTCTTATGTCCAGCTTTTCTCGTTGTGGCTTCCGTCCTGATCGGTTGTGGTTCGGGCAGTGAATTGAAATTATCACCGGTGAAAGGGACGGTCGCCGTTGCGGGAAATCCATTGGCGGAAGCTGGAATCTCATTTCGAGCGGACGAATCCAAAGGGAATAAGACGAAGCACATTCCGTCCGCGACCAGCGATGATGAGGGTAACTATGAACTTGTGACTGGCGGCGAGAAGGGGGCCCCACCCGGCTGGTACAAAGTTGTCGTCATCCCGTCGTCGCCACCTATTGTGGGGGGCGAAATGCCCAAACCCGGTCCACCTCCCTTCGATAAGAAGTATCTCGATCCTGGTGCCACCGATCTGAGCGTCGAAGTAAAAGACGGAGCAACGCCCGACGACTATAATCTGGAACTCAAGAAGTAGCAGTGTGTCTCGACACGCCGTGTCGAGCGTTTGTATTGCGCATCAATCTAAAAAGAATAAGAGTGGTAGAAGTGGCAGTGTCAACATTCCCAGAACAGGAAATGTTCTGTGTACGTAATCAGGCTACAATTTTTTAGACGCTGCCAAAATACCTGTAGGCGAGTCTCTCCGAGACTCGCAGTCGAAGCGGTTTGCCGTCCAGGCATACCCTTCGACGCACCGGTTGTTTGGTAGACTGTTATCAATACACGCGTGCATGTTTGATGTGCGGGGTTTTGATCGGTTCTGATGCGAACTCGTAAGGCTACAATTCCGTGAATTCCTGGCTACGTTGAAAGACAATTCGATGCTGACCGGTCAATCTCCAATGTTCGAGCTTCGGACCGATTAGAAAGAGTGCCAGGCTGACCGCAGTCGTTCCCACGGGAGCGAGACTAATTGAAACGGCATACCGCCAGTCGGTTGGTAACGTGACTTCAAAATAGCGGAAACGGACGGTCCATTCGTACCACGACGCCCAGCCAAGCAGCAGAAAGTTGAGCATTAAGGCTGACAATGGTGCAATCCAGACGCAATCAAACTTGGGGATCACCCACCATGAATTCGCGATTCTGCCCCAGACATCAATGGGGCTGCGATGCATATAAAAGTAGGGAAAGACGCGGAGCAGTGGAATTCCCACGTATGCGATGAGCGGAAGCGCAATGATTAGGAATCGCACACGTTCATCTGCCCCCCACAGCAAAGTCAAGTGCCACCAGCCAAGAAGAACCGCAAAACAAATCGCGTCGTGGAGACGAAACCCGATTCGCAGTTTCGCTGGAGTCAAAGAATCGTACGGCCAGCCCAAGCGATGATTTGCCGAGTCACCTTTCAGCTTGCTCGCTTCAATCGGGGCGCAAGGTTGGTGAGAATCGTCCCAGGGGAAATTGCGAAAGGAACGCTGCACTGCAATACGGGTGAGCAAATAGCAGGCCAAATCGATCAGTAACAAATAATCAGGTCTCCGGAAGACGAGTCCTCCGAGTCCAAGGCCAAATCCTGTGGAATAAGCAAGTTGCCATTCGCCGAGCAACCAGTTGATCGCCATAAGATTTGCAAGATAAAATGACAAAAAGGCCACTGGGATGTAGAGAGTCTGGAATGAAAAGTCGCGATTGAGTCCCATCAACAATGCCAAGACGACCACATCCTGTGGAACCAGCAAGACAGGGCCTCCGGGCAGCGGATTCCGCCATGTCCAGGGGGTGGTCTCTAGCCAACGGCGGTAATCCGGTTTCGCGAGCGGATGGAATTCGTTGACACGATAAATTCCGTAGACGAAGGCGGTCAGAGCCAGGAAAAATGTGCGAGCCAGTTGCAAATCGACCGGCGAAACCTTGGAATTCAGTAGGAGGACCAGCGCGCCGATCAGTTCGAAACTTGCGATCAAAGCGATGGCCAGCAGGATCGCATCGCCGCGCGGCAACACGAGGCGCATCCAGCGGAAGAAAGCGGTCAGCATTTGGGACGCTCCTGGAAATAGTGTTCCAGATTCTCCATCGTTCGGGGATGAACCAGCCGGGCGATCACCTCATCGAGCGGTCCTGTGCATTGACTGAGGCTTCGTAATCCGGTGGGTGTGTCATATGCAATGACCTCACCCTGCCGCATCACGACGATACGATTCGCCAGTTCTTCGAGCAATTCGGGCACCGGAGTACTCATCACGATTGTTGCCCGCTCCTGCTGTACTTGATGTTTCAAAATGTGTTTCAAGGCCAGGATCCCGGATGGATCCAGTCCACCAGAGAACGGCTCGTCCAGCAGCATGATCGGTGCCCGGGTCACCAGGGCCGAGGACAAAGCAATCTTCTTCTGCTGTCCGGCCGAATAACTGCGAATCGGCCAATCTCCTTCTTTTTCCAGCTCAAATACATTGAGCAAGCGTTCCACATGGTCGATCAGGCCATCGTCCGGAATGTCATACAGCCGGCCGACGCCCATCAGAAACTCCCGGCCGGTCCGATTCTTGGGCAGCCAGGGTTTATCCGGCAGAAAGACCGTCCGCCGCCGAATCGCCAGCTCATGTTCGACCGTCGATTTTCGTTCCATTCCATCAATGATCACTTTGCCATGCTGCGGGCTCAGGATTCCAGCCATCACAGCAAGCAGCGTCGATTTTCCCATCCCATTGGGGCCAATGATGGCCACCAGTTCTCCAGTCTCGATGGTCAAATCGATCCGGCGCAAGACGGGCCGGACACCATAATGTTGAGTCACCTGCTGGAGCTGGATCATCAGAAATCCCTGCGTTTTATTGACGACAATTGTGTGTGGCTGCGCACTGAATGTGGAATTTGTCGGTCCACAAAACTCAAGAACGTGATTTGCGGTAGGAACAGATTTCAAGAATCGTGGGATCTTAACAGAATTGTGGAGATTTCATGTATCAGATGCTGGTTCAGGCCAAGCCGCTTTGAATTCTACGGCTGAAAATGGGGAACGGGGTATTCGCCTCCGAGGATCTCCGAATGGTCAGCAATGTCGTGCGGTCCGTTCGTTGTTCAATCTCAGGACCAGTTCCTGAAAACACGGCTGGCTGGTACAATTCACCACCAACGAGGCTGAACTTGCTCGATGGTGTGTCCCAGTCGGATGGCCTCGTTTTGTCATTCCACGGAGCGTTGATTGAGTCCGTCGAATCCACCGCTCTGATCTAAAAAAAACGAGGATTTACAATGGAAACACAAACTTCTCCTTACATGTTGCTGTTTCGCGATGTGCCCCCCGAAACCTATTCGGCCATGTCGGCCGAGCAGCGCGACCATTTGATGCAGCAATGGAATGCCTGGTACGACGGCCTGGCAGCACAGGGTAAGGTGCAGCACGGGCACCCGCTGGAGCCGAAAGTCCGAGTGGTTTCTGGTGCTCGTGGTGAACGAATTGTTGATGGCCCGTTTGCCGAAGCAAAAGAAACGATTGGCGGCTACTTCCTGCTGACGGTCGCCGATCTCGATGAAGCGACCGAGATCGCTCAACGGTGTCCGAGTTTGTTGTACGGTATGACAGTCGAAGTCCGCCCGGTCGCCGAAGCTTGTCCAACTCTGGGGGTGAAGGGACGCCCTATGGCGAGCAGGGAACCCGTGACCGTTGGCGGATAACACGTCGTCCGATTGTGGCATCGCGACGTGGCTCAATCGTCGCGTGTTTAACGCCGAGGCTGTGTCGAAACTGAGTTTTGGGATTGCGTGGCACTGCTTGTTCGATGTCGCCGTCGAACGAGCGGTGACTGACGTGAGCCTGGAGCATGTCGTCTCGTGACCCTGAACTTGAGGAAATTGATGCGTCGGCCCCAAGGACGAACTGTGTTCGACTCCCATCATGATCTATGAATTCCCGCCAGATGGTTTGTTCGACTGCGGACCGACGTTCTGGACGCTGGTCAGAGCCGGTTTCGGCATCCTCATCCTGGGACACATCATTGGTGCGATCTGGTATTTCGAACGGCGGCTGAGATCGCGGCCGTGTTCTGCGTGGCATCTCGTTGGATGGGTCGTTGGTCCAGCCGTCGAAATGAGTTTGTTCAGACTGTTGGTTCTTGACGGTCGGGCGATGTCCAATGATTGGGAACTCCTGCTGTTGGTGGTGGCCTGCGGATGCGTGGTCCTCATTCATGGTGTCTGGGCTCTCTGTTCTCAAAATGAGTTTGTGCAAGTCCAGGCCGTGCGAATTTTGCAGGTCACGGCCGCGGGACTGTTGCTCGTGTTTTTACAGCCTGCGACTTCCAACTCCAGAGAGGCTTCAAAGCGATCTCAATGCAAGAACAACTTGAAGCAACTTGGGCTATCTCTTCACAATTGGCATGACCGCCAGGGGCGTTTTCCTGACGCGCAAATCGAAGCTGGCCAAAATCCGATCCGCAGTTGGCGTGTTGACCTGCTGCCCTTTCTGGAAAGTGCAAGTGAATACAAAAAATATGACCAGTCCCGAGCCTGGGATGTGGCCCCGAATACAGATTTATCGCAGCAGAGATTGTCCTTTTATTCGTGTCCCACGGTCCCCATCTCTCAGCAGAGAAACTCTCGGGGCGAGTCGTTCACCGCCTATGCGGTACTTGTCGGTCCGCACACGATGTTTCCGGACGGTAAAGGATTGGCCATCCGCCAAATGACGGACGGGACATCAAACACGATTGCGGTTGTCGAGGCCTGTGGTCAGCAGATTGTGTGGACTGAGCCACGTGATGTTCCAATCGCGTTGTCACAAATTGGCGTCAATATGACGGGCGAACGGAAAAACCATTCCTCGGGAATATTGTCGTCGTATCACAGTGGGGGAGCCCAGGCACTGCTGGCGGACGGCTCAGTCCGTTTTCTCAGTCAAAATATTGAACCCACTGTATTGCAGGCCCTGGCGACTGCGGATGGCGGAGAGCAAGTGGACGATTACTAGTAGAACAACGAAACAAATTGCTCTGGCATGTGTCCGATTTTTCGTACGCATTATCGTGATTGAGATGCAAAAATGCGATGACGAGTAGGATTACGAATACGAAGAATGCGATGGCACACGTTTCTCTGTTCGCCGCTCCAGTGGTACTTTCATGTCACTTCCGACTCGAAAACAGATCAACCCCTACGATCACCTGGATGGACAATCGGCCGAGAGAGACTTCTTTGGGAAAGATCTCGCGGCTGCCGAGACAATGTTTCAAGAATGCGCTGCTTATACAGAGGATTTGCAGTTTATGGGGCCGGTTGCATTTCAGTACTATGTACAGGCTGCGATTCGATATCTCCGCAGTGATGCCGCAACCAGGGGCTTTATCGGTGGTTTCTTTTGTGCGCTGCAATCACAATTCGAGGTGAATTCGGAAGAACTAGTCCCCATTGCCGGTGAGCTGGCATCCATCTGCGGCTACATCGTGGAGCACCACGATCGGTTAGGCCTCCCGCCAATGTCGGCAGAGGAAATGAGTCATTTCGTTGAACTCCTTCGCGA